>JAUZEU010000702.1 GCA_030838885.1 Bryobacterales bacterium
GGAACCGTGCGGCGGATTTCCTCTTCAACGGCGCCGAAGATCCGTTCGGCCTCTTCGATGCGAGTCCCCGCAGGACAACGGAGGTGCAAACGCATCTGGCCGGAATCCACATAGGGAAAAAAGTCGCGGCCGATGAACAGCACTAATCCCAGTGACGCAAATGCGAAAGCAGCAAAGGTACCTCCAACCAGTACCCGATGCTCCAATACCCACTCAAGCAGGCGATGATAGCCCTCGCGCATCTTCTCGAACCGCCGGTCAAAGGCCTGGTGGATCCGCCAGATCGGTCCGGCTGCTTTGGCTGCGCTACTGGCCTCCTCGCCCTCCTGATACAGCGGAATTTCCACCGGGAGAAGGTAGTGGACCAACGTCGGCACAACGGTTCTGGTCAACAGATATGAGGTCAGCATGGCGAAAACGACTGCCATGGAAAGCGGCGTAAAAAGGTATTTCGCCGCACCCGAGAGCATCAGTACGGGGACAAATACGATGCAAATACACAACGTGGATACGAATGCGGGCACGGCAATCTGCTGTGCGCCGTCCAGGATCGCCCGGACAAGGGTCTTGCCTTTCATTCCCATATTACGGTGTACGTTCTCGATCTCTACGGTTGCGTCATCAACCAGAATTCCAACAGCCAGGGCCAAACCGCCCAGCGTCATCACATTGATGGTCTGGCCCAGTAAACTCAAAGCGATCAGCGAGGTAAGAATGGAGAGTGGGATGGAGAGACAGACGATCAGCGTACTGCGCCAGCTTCCCAGGAACAAGAGAATCATCAGTCCGGTCAGGACAGCGGCTATGGTTGCTTCCCGCACAACGCCGCTCACTGATGCGCGAACGAAGAGGGACTGATCGAACAGGGGAGTAATGCGAAGCGAGGACGGAAGTGTCGACTCTACCGCCGGCAGCAGTTTCTTCACTCCATCGACAACTGAAAGGGTGGAAGCACCGCCATGTCTCAGGACCGTCAGCAACGATGATCGTTTTCCGTCCGTCCTGACAATGTTGGTCTGAACCTGATATCCATCTCTCACCTGGGCAACGTCGTGCATGTAGACGGGCGTACCATTCACAGTTTTAATTGGAAGGTCATTAAGGCCGGATACCAGGTCCGGGCTGCTGTTCATCTCTATCAGATATTCGCGTGTGCCTACCTTCACGGTCCCGGTTGGAAGAATCAGATTTTGAAGGCTCAGTGCATTCGACACGTCGGTTGCGGAGAGCCCTTTGCCAAATAACGCGCCAGGATTCAGGTCGACCATTACGCTTCTCACCTTTCCGCCGTAAGGTAAGGGCACCGAGATTCCTGGTATCGTTGCAAGCCGGGTACGGATAAAGTTCTGCCCGTAATCGTAAAGTTGCTGTTCCGTGAGTGTGTCGCTGCTGACGCCCAGCTGAAGTATCGGAACGCTTGAAGCGTCATACTGGACCACCAGGGGCGGAAACATTCCGGGCGGAAGAGTACGGAGGATCGTCTGATTCACGGCGACGATCTGCGATAGGGCTAAATCGATATTAGACCCGGGTTGCAGGTAGACACGGATCAAGCCAACGCCGTTGTAGGCAGTAGCTTCAATGTGCTCAATGCCGTTGACAGTTGTTGTCATGGCGCGCTCAGAGATCAGAAGAACCCGCTTTGACATGTCATCCGGGCTCATGCCCGTATAGTTCCAGATCACGCCCGCCACTGGAATGTTGATATAGGGAAATACATCCGTTGGCGTGTTTACGATTGACATCGCACCAAGGATGGCGATCAAGAGCGCCATCACGATGAATGTATAAGGGCGACGAAGTGCGAGCCGAACGATCCACATGTTGAACTCTGCTGTTTGCAGTACTCTCGGACCCTCTGGGGCTCCCCCTTGCCGATGTGCAGGGGCTGCAGGGCTCTCCTACAACAGCATTCTCTGAACCACTTTCCAAGTGCTTCAATCGACTGATGTTGAGCATTCCTTCGGCAGTTTGGCGGAAGCTGTGTGTCGCTTGCGCGACACTCGTGACCCTGAATCGACTTGCGGAGTTTGGTCCTGAGCATCGCTACTGCGATGCGAGATGCGGAGGTTTCTCGCGGCTGCCCAACTACTTCGGCGGGAGCGGGTACCCATCTGTGAGCGTCCTGAGAAACGCTACCAACAGATCTTCCTGTTTATCGCTGAGTTTCAAGTTGCCGAGTTGCTTCCGATTCATCGTATCCGGGTTTTCGGGCGCTGGCCAACATGTTACCTTCTCGCCACGGTCTCCCGCCCTGCATGCCGGAAGCACATCGCGTGTGTTGTAGAAATGGACTACCTCCTTAAGCGATTTCAGGTATCCGTTGTGCATGTAGGCCTTCACGAAATCGGCGCGGGGGCGCTGGTCCACATTCCGGAGCGTGGGTGTCTTGTACTTCCCAAGATACGACCTGGCCATCGCCGCCCACTCATGATTGGGATTCTGCGGGCCGGCAAGGAAGCCACCCACTCCCGGATCCAGGTATTTCAGTCCGTTCGCGTTTGCCGTGTAGCCAAGTTTGTCGGGGACGCTCTCCTCATAGAAAGGGAGACCCGGATTCCGCGGCAAACCCAGATTAGAGGCAGTAAAATCCGTGAACAGCGGTTCCTCACCCGGCCCTCCGTCTCTGTGGCATTCGTTGCAGTGTGTGGCTTTGCTCCGGAACAGTTCATAGCCCGCCTTTTCTTCGGGCGTAAACTCCGCCTTCCCGGCCGTGACAGAGTCGTATTTTGCAGAGAATGGAGTCACCTCAGGCGACTCCTCGAAGGCTGCAATCGCTTCAGCGATTTGATCAAAGGTAGTTTGCGCAATTCCCCGGTCGACCGCTCCGAGATGAAGCGGCAACGGATTCCCTCCCGGCGCCGGCCCCGGGCGATCGCACACCTCCCTTGCATTCTCCGGCCACTGGACCGCAAACGCCTGCGCGCCCCAAACCTTTTCGGCCATTGCACGGTAGGGCCTCTGGGACATGCGATACACCATACACCCCGGATCGATCAAGCCCATCTCGACAGGATCCAACGGAGGACCCTGCGCCTGCTCGGCGAGCGGGCTTTCCAGGCGCAGCCCTGTGGCGCGCATGTCCCAGAACTGGCCACCGACGAAATCCCCCTGCTCCGGATTGTAGTGGAGGACCGGCGCGAAAGCCGAGTACGTATGAGATTGAGGCTTGCGTGCGCTGAAGCGCGTCCGAACGGAGCCCGGATAGGCCACGGTCGTCTGGTTGAACGCGCTGACCGGTCCACTGAACCCGGTCTCCGGCATGTGGCAGAAGCTGCAGGATTCGTTCCTGTTCACCGAAAGTTGCTGGTCGTAGAAGATTATCTTGCCGAGCAGTGTGATTTGCTGGAAGCGGTCCAATGTTGTCTGCCGCGCTCTGTTGAGCGACTCGGCCTCGATATGGTCGATCTCCAGTTCGACGGATTGGATTTCCTTTCGAGTCGCGGCTGGAATCCGATCCCGATCGGGTTTACCGCCTCCCTTATCGGAGTAAAGCGCCGTCGCGGCCACGATCAGCGTGACTACTGCGGCAGTTCCCGACCACGCGCGGCGCAACTTCAAGCCCACAATTCACGCGGCCCGGCGCGTGAGCGCCTGTTCGAGCGCCGAGATGTCATCGGCACTAAGCTCGAGGTTCCCGGCACCGGCAATGCCCCTTGCCTGTTGCGCACTGCGGACGCCTACGATCGCCCCGGTCACGGCGGGATTTAGCAGCGTCCACGCGATCGCTACCTCGCCAGGTGTCGCGTTGTGCTCGTGACCGATTGCGTGCAGCCTTTCCACCAGCCGCAGATTGCGGGAAAGCAGCGGCTCCTGAAAATTCGCACTGCGCTTTCGCCAATCGTCTTCCGGGAGGGCGGCGATCCGTTCGCGAGTCATGGCGCCGCTGAGCAAACCGGAAGCCATAGGGGAATAGACGATGACGCCAATCCTGTGCTTGAAAGCGAACGGAAGAATCGAGGACTCGACATCAGTAGCGACCAGGGAATATGGCGGCTGGAGCGAAGCAATTGGTGTAGTGTCCAGAGCGCGCTGCAATTGCTGCGCATCGAAGTTCGAGACACCGATGTGCCGGATCTTCCCTTCGGCCCTGAGTTTCGCCAGGGCAGCAACCGCCTCTTCGATCGATCCCGGGGAGGCGCTCTCAGGAGCGCCCTTCCATGCGGGCCAGTGAATTTGGTAGAGGTCGATCGCGTCGACCTTCAGGCGCTTCAAGCTGGACTCGGCTTCCCGCCGAATGGAGGCGGCCTGCAGGTTGTGCGAGATCTCTCCTGATTTGTCCCATACCAGGCTGCACTTAGTGAAGATATAGGGCCGGTGAGCTAGTCCCTTGATGGCGCGACCGACTATAGTTTCCGAATGCCCCAGCCCGTAGGCAGCTGCAGTATCGATCCAATTTATGCCGCGGTCCAGGCCCGCGTGGATCGCGGCGATGGATTCGGCGTCATCCTGGTGGCCCCACGCGAATTCCCATTTTCCTCCGCCAATGGCCCAGGCTCCAATCCCAATCGGCGTAATCCTCAAATCTGTCTGTCCAAGTGTTTGTAATGTCATTTTCATGTCGTCCTCGACTAATTAGATGCTCTGGATTACAAAGCCATCCGTGGGTACAGCGCCGGCTTCAGCCGTTTCTTCCATCCGCTGAATGACGGCGGAAAAATCCTGCTCACTTCCGGCCGCAGCTTCTTCGGCATTGATTGCGGCGGCCGCTTTGGTCGCGGGCATTGAAAGTCCAAGCTGCTCCGCCGCGGCCAGAATCAATCCAAAATCCTTGCGCATGAGCCGAAGCGGAAATTGTGGCGCGTAGTCGTGTCTTTTGGCTGTAGCCAGCTTTCCTGAATGTGCCGGAGCGACCACGGCGGTCTTCGCCAGCGTGTCAAAGAGAAGATCACGGGGCAGGTCAAGCCTGCTGCCTAAGGCGACCGCTTCAGCAATTGCCTGCATACCCACTCCTAACAGCGTGTTCACGACCAACTTCATGGCCACACCTGAGCCGCTCGGTCCCATGTAAAACCACTGCTTCGCAATTGCGGAAAAAACCGGCTCGGCCGACTCGAAGACTTCATGCTCCCCACCGCCGAACAGCGTTAATGCTCCAGCCTCGGCGGCGGGTGTGCTTCCGGAGACCGCCACATCCAGTGGGGAAAGGCCAAACTGTAGCGCCGCCCGGTGTAAATGCCTGGCGGCCTCCGGAGAGATCGTGCTCAACTCCATAATCCGGGTGCCGGGCCTGGCGCTGCGCAGGACATTACCTGTTCCCATGTAGGCGTCTTCCACCGAGAGTTCATCAGGAAGACACGACAACACCACATTTGCGTCTGTAGCGAGCTTTCCAGGATCGCGCGCAACCTCGGCGCCGCGCGTCGCAAATTCTGCTGTTTTTGTGTGGTCGAGATCGTAGACGATCATAGGAAACCCCGCTTCGAGCAGACGCCGCGCGATGGGTGAGCCCAGATGTCCGAGGCCGATAAATCCCAGCCTGTTGCCAACAGCTATCTTTTTATTTGTTAACATACATCGTCCTTGATTAATGCTCTGAAAAGCTTAGTGCTCTGAAAAGTTTTCGATTTGACCGGAGTAACTGCACCTGCCTAGCCAAGTGCCGATGCAGAGGAATTGCTGGCTTTGCATGGGAAAAAGGCCAGATCCGGTTCAGCGGAATGTTGAGCCAATGACAGTTGTGACGTCGTCTCGACAGAGGCGACACCTGCGAGCAGTGCGCGGCGTACCTCAATGGCCCTCCCGTATCGCGTATCGCGCAACCCGGCAGCTGTCTTTCGGCAAGGCGAGATGCGCCGAATGTCATGGAGAACTCTGGTACACGGACAAACTCACGCACAATCTGCAGGCAGACCGCGCCTTAGATAAAGGGGCAGCGGTACAGCAGCCGTGTCAGACGGTCCGATCCTGATCGGAAACTGGCGACAATATTTCGACTTCATCAGGAGTGTATCGGTGGGATAAGTCCGCTGAATTAATAATTCCGGGAACGGAAACCGAGTTGCACAGTTGTTAGTTGCTATGCCTAATCCGACTCTGAAAATTCTCGGGGATACCCCGAAGGCGGTTTCGAGGCGCAGATTCATCAAGGGCGTGATCGCCGGAGGCGCAGCTGTGTCCTCAGCGAGCTATCTGTTTCGCAACTCCGTTGTGCACGGAGTTAGTGGAACAGGCGACCGGCTGATCACACTCAACGTCAACGGGCAGCTTCGCCGCGTTGACGTCATGAAGCAGGAGACGCTGGCCTGGACGCTGCGATACAAGCTGGGGCTGACCGGAACGAAGCTGGGATGCGACCGCGCCGAATGCGGTGCCTGTACGGTCCTGCTCGATGATGTGCCGCATTATTCGTGCTCGGTTTTGACGCATACGGTGCGCAATGAGAAAGTCCTCTCAATCGAAGGATTGGCAAATGAAGACGGAACGCTGCATCCGATTCAGCAGGGCATTATCGACGAACAGGGATTCCAGTGTGCTTTTTGTATGTCCGGCTTCGTGATGGCTACGGAGGGCTTCCTGAAAACAATCCCTGATCCCACCAGGTCGGAACTGGCTCACGGCATTTCGGGAAACCTGTGCCGCTGCCAGGACTATGACAAGATCCTGACCGCGTTGATGCGCGGCGCCGAGAACATGAGGACCGCGAACCATGTCTGACCCGATTAATAATCGTGAATACGGGCCTCAATACAAGCTGATCGGGAAGAACTATGTGACCGCCGATCTCCACGCCAAGGTCACAGGGAAGGCAAAATACGCCGAAGACTTTCGCGCTGAAGGCATGCTTTTCTGCAAGCTGTTACTCAGCCCGCTGCCACATGCCACGGTAAAGCGTATCGATGCAGCTGAAGCGCTGGCGATGCCTGGAGTGAGAGCGATTCTCACCGCCGACGACCTTCCTGCCCCCGCCGACACCGTCACTGACAACGGAACGGTAATCAAGGCCAGCAAGTGGGGCGAAAGGGGGCTCACCATGGAACCGGTTTACCAGGGTGAGCCGATTCTCGCGGTGGCTGCGGTGGATGAACTGACCGCGGCGGAAGCAATCGAAAGAATTCGAATTGACTTCGAGCGGCTCCCGTTCGTGGTCGACCCTCTCGATACGCTGCGGCCAGGCGGCCCAAACCCGCGAACGGACGGTAATGTCTGGGTGTCGCGAGCAGGCCGGGCGCCAGCGGTCGCGGAACTTAAGTGGACCGATGTAGATTTCACGGAAGCCGGGTACGGCCGTCTGCCAATGGGCAAGACTCCTGACGAATGGTCATATGGCGATTTGGACAGCGGCTTCAGGAACGCCTCGCTCGTAGTGGACGAAACGTTTGTAACACCAGACGTCAGTCACCAAACGCTTGAGCCACGCAGTGCGATGGCCTACTGGCAGAACGGGAAGGTCTACCTTCACACCGGAACCCAGAGCACCGCCCAAACACTGCCCGCCATCGCGCGATGGCTGAACATAGATGCCGACAAAATCGTTTTCATCAGCGAATATACCGGCGGCGGATTCGGGAGCAAGATCACTGGCGGCGTCTCGATGATTATCCCGGCGCTGCTGTCGAAGAAGGCCAACGCCCCCGTGATGATGCGGATCAGCCGTGAGGAAGAGACTTTTATCGGACGCGCAAGGCCAGGTTTTCAGGGTCGCATGAAAGTCGGCTTTTCAAAAGAAGGACGAATTGTTGCGCTTGACATGTTCGTGGTTTCGGACAACGGTCCTTATGACGCGCAGGGTGACGCTTCGACATCGGGGCATATGGTCTCGCTGCTCTACCAGCCACAGTCTATGCGTTGGCGCGGAGTGACCGTTCTGACTAACACGCCACCGCGCAGTGCGCAGAGTTCACCGGGCGGTCTGCAGGGAATTACAATCATAGAGCCGATTATCGCGAAAGCCGCTCGAACGCTCGGCATTGACCAGGTAGCGATCCGCTATATCAACTGTCCGGAAGGCAAGGCACCGTATGGTCCGCCGGTAGAAGGCAAGCTTCAACATGCGACAAGCGCTTTCCTGAAGGACGCACTGCAGCGCGGCGCCGAACAATTCAGGTGGCGGGAGCGGGTGGCACGTAATCCCAAGCGGATTGGCTCCAAAGTACGCGGAGTGGGCGTATCGCTTAGCTGCTATGTTGGTGGCACCACCGGATTCGACGGTCTTCTCGTCATCACGCCGGATGGCCGGGTCCGCTTCCAGTCCGGGATTGGAAATCTGGGAACGGAGTCGGTGATAGACGTTCACCGCGTGGGCGCGGAGATTCTCGGCATCCCCTGGGAAAGGTGCGAAGTGGTCTGGGGTGACACGTCGAAGCATTTTCCGTTCACGTGTGTGTCCGGGGGCAGTCAGACGACGCATGCCATGACCCGGGCCGCCCACGCTGTGGCGATGGATGCCAGACGGAAACTCCAGGAAATTGCCGCGAATGGCCTGGGAGGTAAGCCCGAGGACTATACGGTTGCGAACGAGCGGATCTTCCGGAAGGGGCAGGCTTCGGGCATGACGTTTGCGCAGGCAGCTCAGCGCGCCATCGAACTCGGTGGTAAGTACGATGGCCATGAGGCGCCAACGGATGTCAACAAGGTGACCAAAGCCTCCGTAGCGGCGCTGGCCGGTCAGGGCCTCGTGGCGGCGGCGCGTGACAATTACCCGCGTGACGGCATGACCCATTCCTATGTCGCGAGCTTTGCCGAAATCGAAGTGGATGTCGAGACCGGCAAATACTACGTGGTGGACTTCCTCGCGTACGCCGATGTGGGCACGGTGATCCACCCCCGGGCGCTTGGCGGACAGGTTCTTGGGCGTTCGATCCTCGGCATCGGTCACGCTATCGGCCAGAAGTGGGTCTTTGACTCGCACTATGGCGAGATGGTTTCCAAGCGGTTCCACCACAACAAACCTCCGACAATTCTTGATGTTCCAGTGAACATGCAATGGGCGGCGCTGGATATTCCCGACCCTGAGACGCCCGTTGGCGCCCGCGGTATCGGCGAGCCGCCTGTTGGGCGGGCTTGCGCTTCTGTCCTGAACGCTCTTTCGGACGCCCTTGGGGACAAGATCTTCCAGCGCGCGCCCGTCAATGCCGACACGATTCTGATTTCCTTGGAAGCCGGGCGGCCAGTGCAACATCCGTTAATGGCCCATATCTGATTCAAGAGGACTTATGGCAGTAATACGAGACGTCATGCCTGCATTTGAGCTGTTTCAGCCGAGCTCGATCTCCGATGCACAGAAACTTCTTGAACAGTATCGAGAGGATGCCTGGGTAGTGGCCGGTGGACTCGACAGCTTCGACTGGCTGAAGGATCGAATTAAACGACCGAAGGCATTAGTCGATTTAAGCGGAATTGCGGAGATGAAGGGCGTTCGCACCAGCAGCGAGGGTGTTGAGATCGGTGCGATGACGACTCTCACCGAGGTTGTGAGACATCCCGTCGTCAGGGAGAAGTACGGTCTACTGGCTGAGGCTGCCGAGTTAGCTGCTTCGCCGCAGATCCGGAACCAGGGCACCATCGGCGGCAATGTATCGCAGGACGCGCGCTGTTGGTACTACCGTGCGGGCTGGCCCTGCTATCGCGCCGGCGGAAACGTTTGCTATGCCGACACACCCACCGGCCGAAATCGCGAGCACGCGATTCTTCATGCCGAGCGATGCGTGGCCGTGAACCCGTCCGATTCGGCTCCCGCGCTGATCGCACTGGATGCCAGGTTTGTCTTACGCACACCCAAGGGAGAGCGAATCATCGATGCCGAGGATTATTTCATTGGGCCTGACGTCGACATCACGCGCCTTCACATATTAAAGCCCGGCGATCTGCTGACCTCCATTCGTATTCCGTCCACGTGGGCCGGCGCACAATTTTATTTCGAGAAGGTGCGGGACCGGAACGTCTGGGATTTTGCATTGCTGAACGTCGCTTCCGCGATGCAGGTATCCGGTAATGCGATCGAGCGCATCCGCCTTGCCGTGAATGGCGCCGCTGCCCGTCCACTGCGATTGAGAGCAGTCGAAGACGCAGCCCGCGGCAAGCCGGCGACATCAGCGACCGGTGAAATGGCGGGAAAACTGGCTGTACAGGGAGCCGTCGCCCTCCAGTTCAACGCCTATAAAATCCCCCTGATGAGAAACCTGGTGAAACGTGCGATTGGCGGAGTGGAGGAGGCAAAATGGGTATCCTAAGGCTGATTACGGAATGGGCCACCAGTCCCTGGGGACAGAATGTTCCGATCCATATTGCCTGGTTCCTGATCTGGCTTGCCACACTCGCGGGCCTGCTGTTCCTCATCGTGCACGCGATCTGCGTGCGGTATTTCGCCAGGGCGGAAGAATTTGAGGATAGCGCGCTGCCAACGCCCGCAGTCGGCCTGCCGAAACGCATTCCCAGGCACTCCCTGGCCGCACGCCTGTTTCACTGGATCATGGCAGCCTCTATGTTTACGCTGCTCTTCACCGCCTTTCTTCCGAAGACAGGACTACAGTTTGATTGGGTAACTTACCATTGGATCGCGGGGAGCGTCCTGACTGTGTCAATCCTTTTTCACGTCATTCATGCCTCCTTCTGGCTGGACTTCCGGGCGATCTGGCCGGACAAAGCCGACCTGGTGGATGCATTGAGAAGAGTGCACAGGTTTATGGGCCGGCCAGCGCCGCCGCCGCGGAGATTCGCAAAATATCCGTTAGAGAACAAGCTCTACCACGGCGCAATCATCGCGACCGGCTTGGCCGCAATCGGAACCGGTGTGTTCATGATGTCCCGAGTACGTACCATCTTCCTGCCGCGCAATCCCTACCTGTTTAGTGACATGATGTGGGGCTTAGTGTATGTGCTTCACGGGCTGGCCGGCGTGGGACTTATCACGCTCGTCATGGTGCACGTGTACTTCGCGGTTCGCCCGGAGAAACTGGATATTACACAGTCGATGATCTTCGGCTCGATGAGACGTGAGTTCTATCTGAAACACTATGATCCGCAGCGCTGGGCAGTGGCAATTCCGCGGCCGGGAGCCTCACGAAGGGACGAGGAGGCATAACACATGCTCGCGGAGATATTTGATCGCTTCGTAAGCATTGAGGAATGCTACGAGTTCATGCTGGCGTACGCCGCGCAGGGCCTTACGAGTGATGAAGGCAATGAGTCCGGCAGACAGCTCCGGAGGTTCCTGCATCGCGCGGTCGAAGCACTGAGTGGACTCGCGGCGCGCTGTGAGACCGCGATACGCGAGGATCGCCGCACAGAAGGGGACCAATTCGCGGCGTTTTTGGCCGTGCTGAACCGCGACGCTCGTGATTCGCTCGCCGCCATACGGTTAGTACTCGCTCAGCCTGTGATCAGTTCTCAGCTGATCGACAACCTGAACGCATCGATGCATTTGCGCGCACTGCTCACCGACACGTTTCTGCTTGGCGAAGTTTTTCGAACCCACCGCGCAGCGGCGAACCAAACGGCCCGGGTCCTTAGCACTGCGGACACCTCGCCTCAGACCTGATGCGGCCTGGGGGCGAATCGCCGGCCGTCGATTTTGCTGCCGACAAAGAGTTGCCTGCATTTCGTTGTGGGAAGTTACTACACTCGGACGAATCATTCCCGCTCAATAGCGGGAGTGATCCAGGGGCGAGCTGCAAGAAACGAAAACGGTGACATCCGACGCGAATAAACGGTGTCTTCTGCCAGGGCGACTATTGAGATACTTTGTCTTCATGCAAGGTGCCATCTAGACGTCGATCCTTGGACACAGAGTTGATACTTTGGTTGATCGATGGTCATTGGTCGTGCGGGTGACAAAGCAGTAACCTGACTTATGCACACAATGAGCGTCCCGAGCGGCGGTGCCGTTCGGTTGATGCCATTCGTGTCTGAGCAGGTCAGTTCGACTTTCGCTGCTTGATTCCCCTCCCTGGAGTCTGTTCCCGCCAAGC
>JAUZEU010000712.1 GCA_030838885.1 Bryobacterales bacterium
GGGCAGGCATGAGATCAGACCCATCGAATTCAAGCCGAGCCCGCGTATTGGACTCGCCTACTCGATCAACGAAAAGACCGTGATTCGTGCGTCTTATGGCGTGTTCTACGGCGTGCCCTATGCGGGCGCCACGCGTGCCTTTACGGGCGGCGCGTTCCAGTCCACCACACCGTGGGTCGCGACCGTGGATGGCATCCATCCCAACGCCCTAATGAGCAACCCGTTCCCGACGGGCTATGTCTATCCGCCCGGCAGTTCCCAGGGTCTGCTTTCCACCATCGGGCTCGATCTGAACAGCGCCTATCCTTCGTCGCTCAAGACGATGTACAACCAGCAATGGAACTTCTCGATTCAGCGCAGCCTGATGTCGAATTCCATGCTGCAGGTGGCCTATGTGGGCAACAAAGGAACTCATCTGGCGTGGGGTGGCGGCAATATGAACATGCTGCGTCCGGAGCAGGTCGCTTCCTACGGCAGCAGGCTGCTGGACACCGTACCGAACCCGTTCTTCGGCGTCGTACCCACCGGAACACTGGCGCAGGCGACCATTCAGTACGGGCAACTGGTCCGGCCCTTCCCCTTGTGGGGAGCTGTCGTGCAAAACGGCATGGCTATCGGCAACTCCGAGTACGAAGCGCTGCAGGTTTCTTTCAACAAACGGTTCACCAGCGGCGTGAGTCTGATTGCGGGCTATACCTGGGCGAAGCTGATGTCCGACATTTCGGACGGCACATGGGCAGGCGGCGGCGCGGGTAATATTCGCAGCTTTTACTGCGTGCGCTGCGAGCATTCCAATGGCGCTTATGACGTGCCCCACCGTTTTACTCTCAGCGCGGTCGGCGAGCTGCCATTTGGAAAAGGCAAACACTTCGGAACCAGCTGGAACCGCATCACCGACACCATCCTGGGCGGGTGGCAGGCCAACGGCATCCTGACACTCGCGTCCGGTGTGCCACTCGCCTTCAGCACCGCCAACAACACCAGCTACAGCTTCGGTGGGGGGCAGCATCCCGATGTGGTTGGGAACCCCGTGCTCTCCAGCGGTAAAAGCATTTACAGCTGGTTTAATACCGCCGCGTTCGCGCAGCCCGCCGATTTCACATTCGGCAATCTTTCCCGCACCTATACGGGCGTGCGGGCGGACCGGCTGCGGAACCTGGACTTCTCGTTGTTTAAGAACTTCACGATAACCGAGAAATTCAGGCTTCAGTTCCGCGCCGAAACTTTCAACCTGACCAATACGCCGGTGTTTGGTACGCCAGGCACGACTGTGAACGGAGTGAATTTCGGCGTCATCACAGGCCAGTCGAACCCGCCGCGCAATTTGCAGCTGGCGCTGAAGCTGCTGTTCTAAGAGACCTGCATGATCTTAAAGGCTGGGCTCTTACTCATAACGGCTTCTCTTAGCTGGAGCGCAGACAAGCTCCTGCCGAAGGAGTTAATCGACCTCGCGCTGAAGAGTCCCGGGCAGGCGCAGCTGCGGGAAGCCCTCATCGCCACCGCCCCGCCCGCGGATTTAAAAGCGGGCACCGCGGCATTCAGCGACCGCGGCCGCGTCGTGTTCGCGGTCGAGTCTGCCTCCGCACCGGAGCTTTTTATAGATGATCAGCCGGGGCCTGCGATGAGCAGGTTCTCCGGCTCACAGCTATGGTTCGCACAGGCTCCGCTCGCGCCTGGATCGGGTCATGCCTTCTTCTATAAGATCGACGGAAAGCGCTTCGGCGGCAACAACAACGTACCCTCCTTCGGCCCCGACTCTTATCTCAAGCCCGGCGTGCCCAAAGGAACGCTGAGCCAGAAGTCGGTGCTGACCAGCAGGATCTACGACGGGATGCAGAGCGACTACTGGGTCTACACGCCCGCGCAGTACGACCCCAAAACGCCTGCGGCCCTCATGGTGTGGAACGACGGCCAGCAGTACATCAACCGCGATTCGGCGTCGATCAAATTTCTCGATGTAGTCGACAACCTGACTTACCAAAAGAAATTGCCCGTGACCGTCTACGTCTTCACCATGCCCGGTGTGACAACCATGCCGGAGGGCACACCGTTCTATCGTGCGGTACAGAGGGTCGCGAAGGCGGACACCGACGCCGCGCGCACCGCGGCCCTGCGCGGCGTGGAATACGAAACGCTTTCCGATCAGTATGCCCGTTTCTGCGCGATGAACTGCTGCCCGAGGTGGAGAAGAAATACAACATCCGCAAAGACGCCTACAGCCACGCCATCGCGGGCCTGTCGAGCGGCGCGCTGGGAGCTTTTACCGCCGCATGGGAGCAGCCGGATCTGTTCAGCCGCGTGTTGGTCTGGGTGACGCCGTTTACCAGCGGCCAGTGGCAGCCCGGTGTTCGCGACGGCGGCAACATCTATCCTTTCCGTATTCGCAAAGAGCCGAAGAAGAACCTGCGCATCTGGCTGCAGGACGGCGCCGACGACATCGAGAACGCAGGGGGCAGCGTGCCCCTGCAAAACATCGCGGTGGCGAACTCACTCAAGCTCATGGACTACGATTTCCATCTCAGCTTCGGCGTGGGCGGTCACAGCCCGATGCAGGGGAGTTCGGAATTGCCGGAATCGATGGCGTGGCTCTGGCGCGGCTACGATGCGGCGCGCACGCAGGACACCTATGCTCCCGACGAGCACGAAAAGGCACTCCCGGTATTCCGGGTCCACATTTTCAATCGCGAGAGCCGCTAAGAAAGAATCTTTTCCCATGCAGATCCGTTTCGTCAGTCTCGCGGCACTTGCTTGTCTGTGGCAACCTGGCGCGGTGTCCGCGCCACTCCCCGTGCTTCAGATCTTCACGAACAACTGTGCGGAGTGTCATTCGGAAAAGCTCCGCACCAGCGGATTTTCGGTAGCCTCACTGGATTCGGTGATGGAAGGCGGCAAGAAGCATGGGCGGGCCGTGGTGGCTGGCCATCCGGAGAGCAGTCCGCTCGTGAAGTTTCTGAAAGGCGAGTTGTCTCCGCGCATGCCAATGGGCAGGGAACTGACCGCTGCGGAAGTCGCGCAGGTGGAGGACTGGATCCGCAAACTGCCTCCTTCGAAACAAACGGCGGCGGCGGGCAGCTGGCGCTGGCCTTACGAAAAGCCAGTGAAGAAAGAGGCGCCCGCGGTTTCCGACAGCGCCTGGGTGAAGAACCCTGTGGACAGCTTTATCCTTGCGAAACTTGACACGGCCGGGCTGAAGCCAGCGCCCCCTGCGGAACGAAGAACCCTCGCCCGGCGCGTCTATCTGGACCTCTTAGGTGTTCCGCCTTCCCCCGACGAGATGGACGCGTGGCTTGCGGATAACTCACCCGGCGCCTACGAACAACTAGTGGACAAGCTGCTGGCCGACTCTCGCTACGGCGAGCGCTGGGGCCGCCACTGGCTCGATCTCGCGCGCTACGGCGAGACCAGCGGCCTCGAAGGCGACGGAGCCATCGGCAACGTGTGGCGATACCGCGACTGGGTCATTGACGCATTCAATTCGAATATGCCGTATGACCGGTTCGTCACCCTCCAACTGGGAGGCGGCGACGAGCACAGCAAGACGCGGAACAACTATCAGCCCGATCCGCAGGGGCTCATCCCGACCGCGTTTTTGCGCGTAGCACCGTGGGACCGCTCGAACCTGGTCGCGGCCGACGTTCGGCAAAACTATCTCAGCGAAGTCACAACTGCCACCAGTTCCATCTTCCTGGGACTGACCATCGGCTGCGCCCGCTGTCACGATCACAAGTACGATCCCATTCCCCAGAAGGATTTCTATCGCTTACAGGCATTCTTCCAGACCACCGAGGCAGCCCGCGCCATTCCCGTGCCGTTCAAAGACAAGGAACTCGCGGCGGAATCCGCGGTGAAACTGAAGAATTACGAGGAAAAGCTGACGAGCGGTGTGGAGAAGAAAGAGCTGGACGATTTCGAAGCTCAGTTGCTGCAGAAGCTAAGGGAAGGCAGCGCCGCCCGCGCGAAAGGTCAGCCGATCGCAAAAACCGACTTGCGGCTGGAGCTAAAACTTCCGAAGCAGCGGATTTTCTCTCCCGCCGAACAGGCCCGCCACGCCGAGCTGCTGGACAATGCCACGCGCACCGGCGATGCCGCTGAAAAGCAAGCGCTGGAGGCTTACGAAGCGCCTCTGCTGGAACGCCTGAAGGCAGCCTACGCCAAGGGCGACATCGACCCCACGGATCGCTTCCAGGCTCTGACTTTGGAAGACGTGAGAACCGAAGCAAACGCGAAGTACAGCGGGAAGTCCATCTTCACGAAAGAGGAAAAGGCCCGCCATGCCGAACTGGCCGCGAAGCTGGATCTCTACCGAGCGCGAATCGAACGCTGGAATACCAACGTGACCGGCGTACAGCCCGTGGCAGGCCCCCCCACCGGCCCCGATGTCGCGCCGGTTCACGTACTGACGCGCGGAGACTACCGGCAGCCGGGCGAGGTGGTGGAACCCGGCTTCCCCTCAGCCCTGGCCGACAACAGCAACCCCGCCACAATCGAAACCGACCGATACCGGCAATTTCCCACGCGAGGCTGGCGCCTGACCCTGGCGAAGTGGATTGCGTCCCCGGAAAACCCGCTTACTGCGCGCGTCTTCGTGAACCGCATGTGGCAGCATCATTTTGGCCAGGGAATCGTCCGCACTCCAAGCGATTTCGGGGTGAACGGCGAACGCCCGTCGCATCCCGAACTGCTCGATTACTTAGCGATGCGTTTCATGGAAAGCGGCTGGGACATAAAGGCCATGCACAGGCTGATGCTGCTCTCCAACACCTTCCAACAGGCGGCGGAAAACCCCGCCTTCGCAAAAAATGTGAACGACCCGGATAACCACCTCTTCTGGCGCTTCAACCGCGTCCGGCTCGAAGCAGAAGCGATTCGCGATTCCATTCTGGCGACGAGCGGGCGTTTGAATCCGAAGCGCGGGGGGCCTGGCGTCTTCCCTGCGCTGCCTGCCGATCTGGCGGATTTCGCTCGCTACGGCAGAACCGGCGGCCTGATGTGGGAGCCCAATGAGACCGAAGACGACGCGAGGCGGCGGTCCGTCTATATCTTCCAGCGCCGCTCCCTGCCACTGCCGATGATGTCGTCTTTCGATGCCATTCCGTTCAGCGAGTCCTGTGACCGCCGCAATGTAACCACCACGCCTTTGCAGGCGCTTTCCATGCTGAACGGCGACCTGACGAACGAGGAGTCTGTGTATCTGGCGAAGCGTGTGGAGCGCGACGCTGGATCGGACCGCGCGGCCCAGGTGCGGCGGTTGTATGAAATCGCTTTGAACCGCCCGCCGAAAGAGACCGAACTGCAGGAATTCCTCGCCTTTCCGGGCTCGTTCGACGGGCTCTGCCGCGTGCTGTTAAATTCGAACGAGTTTGTTTACGTGGATTGATCTTATGACAAGGCGAGACTTACTGTTCCATTCGTATCTGGGCCTCGGCGGTCTGGCTCTGGCGGATCTGCTGGCCGCCGATACCTCCGCGCCGGTCAATCCCATGGACCCGCGTCCGCAGCACCATCCCGCAAAGGCGAAGAGCTGCATCTTCCTGTTCATGGAGGGCGGCGTTAGCCAGATGGACACCTATGAATACAAGCCGGCGCTGTTGAAATACGCCGGCCAGCAGATGCCCAAAGCCGAGCGGACCACAGGCGAGCTCGCAACATTTTCCGCCGCGCCGAACCGCGTCATACCGCCCTATTGGGAGTTCCGCCAGCACGGGCAATCCGGGCGCTGGATGTCGAGCCTGTTGCCGAATCTCGCCACGCACGCGGACGATCTGGCCTTCATCCACGGCCTAAAGGTGGACAACAACAATCACGGGCCCGCCGTCTATCACACGCTCACCGGCAACATCATCCCGGGCGGCGCTTCGGTGGGCGCGTGGCTCACCTACGGACTGGGCAGTGCGAATAAGGATCTGCCGGGATTTATCGTGATGGGCGACCGGCGCGGCGCGACCATCGGCGGCGCGGGCGTATGGGGGTCCGGGTACCTGCCTGCCGCCTATCAGGGCACGCTGTTCCGCAATGGTTCAGCGCCGATTGTCGATCTGGGCCGACGCACCAATGTGAGCGAGGCGAAGCAGCGGGCCGAACTCGATTTGCTGAACCTTGTCAACCGGCAGCATGCGGCAGAGCGCAGCAACACGGGAGAACTGGAAGCGCGCATCGCGTCCTATGAGCTTGCCTTCCGCATGCAGACGCAGGCCCCGGAACTGGTGGATCTGACGAAGGAAACGGAGGCCACACGAAAGCTTTACGGGCTGGATGACGAGGTGACGGAGCCCTTCGGAAAGCAATGCCTGCTGGCCCGCCGCGCTGTCGAGCGCGGGGTGCGAGTCGTTAAGCTGCTGCACGGCGCCGGCGGCGACCGGTGGGACGATCACGGTGCCATTCAGGACCGCCTGCCGGTGCACTGCCAGGAGATCGACAAGCCCATTGCGGGGCTGCTGGCGGACCTGAAATCGCGCGGCCTGCTCGATTCCACGCTGGTGGTGTGGGTGTCGGAAATGGGCCGTACGCCGTTCGACAACAATCTAACAACGGACAAGCCCGGCCGCGACCACAACCAGTATGGCCTGGTGTCCTGGATGGCCGGCGGCGGCGTCAAAGCCGGGGCAACCTTTGGCGAAACCGACGATTTTTCGGTGCGCGCGGCCAATGAGGAGATTCCCCTGCGGGACTTTCATGCCACCCTGCTGTGGCTGATGGGATTGGACCAGAGTCGCCTGACTTATCTGCACGCCGGCAGATACAAGAAGCTGACGGATATCGGCGGGCGCGTGATTTGGGAAATTATCTCTTAGGAAGTGGTGCTGAGACGGCGGTCGCCCGCGAACGAGACACTGTGCGACAGCAGCACCCCGAACTGTTCCCGTGAAAACGAAAACGTCGTCAGACCACAGGCAAAGCGATCTTGCAATTGCGAGAGACTGCGTTGATTGATATCAACATCGACATTCAAACCACCCGATGCGCTCGCTCCTTCGAGGCTTGGCGCGGCCGTTGCGAATGTTGTGGATAATGCCGCCCCCGCTCACTTGGTGACGCGCCGAAAAAGGAATCTTGCGTACTGGAGTTGGGAAGGAGTTAATACCATGTCCAAGCTTACAGCATCTAAGAAGAACGCGGAGCCCAGAGTCTCTTCCAACGCCAGATGAGCCTGAAGGGGCAAAGTGTTTCTAACGCCAGATGAGCCTGAAGGAGGGAGACGGCATGCTGGGGATTGCTGATCAGCATGAAGGATGGAGAACGGCTGAGCCTGGAGCAGATCCGGGCGTTTCTGGGGGGCAGCCCGGGATCCAGAGACGCAAGAGACAAGCCCCTACGCGGGCTGTTACGCACTGGTTTGGTTTCAGTCGCCGACCAGACCGATAACATATCGAGACTGGCCATTCGCCCGAGCGGATGCGCTGACAGCCCTCCTTCGGTCTGGCAGGAGCCACTTGAGTCAGCTGTAGCATCGGGCCGTATCAGGACGGCCCTGCCGCCCGGCGCCGCGGCCCGCGTACAGCCCCGGATGGCCGCGTCTGCGAAGTCGCTTCGCACAACACCAATGCGCGATCCAACTGCATGGCAACATCGGGCACGATCTTCCTCAGCGCGTTGGCATCCTGTGGCAGACTGTTCCGATCGGCTGCGTGCAGGTGACCGTGGTACAAAAGTGGAGAGGTCAGGCGCCAACCGCCAAAGCCCTTGGGGGCACAGGCCCGGACATTCCGGGAACAGACCTTTCCGATTTACACCCAGACGAGTTCCCTCGCGCTGCCCGCTTCCGGTGCCGATCGCCCCACAACACAATAAAAAGTAGGAACTGCGCATGTTTGGACGTGGTACCTGGGCCATCTTTGGGCTCGGGAAAGAGTCACTCGAAACCTTCAGAACAATCCTGGAAGACAGGGCTATCATGGTTGCTGCTTCGCAGATGGCGGCATCGGCCATCACGCGGTATTCCAGTGCCGATACCATAGGGATCAATCCTTTTAGCGGTCCCCGCCTCGATGAAGAGCATCCCGTTGGTTTGGATCATGAGCCGGAGCTCGCGCGGTATGCGACGTCGGAACCAGAGGAGCGTTCCAACCTGAGCCTTCCCGCAGAGATATTGGACTGCGAGGGCTATGGGGTTACCGAGGCGCAGTTCCGGCTTCACCCCACAATCCCCTGGTATGGACTTTGGGCCGTTTCGAATGAATGGAAGGACGTTAGTGACGTGGCCTCGATCAAAGAGCAGCGTTCTTACAGATTGCTGGATCGGCCTTATAAGTTTCTCCAGGCCAGTGACAAGAAGTCCGTTGAGCAGGATGCGCTGGGCATAACTGCCGCGGTCCGTAAGCAGGTTCCGGTGCTCCTGGACTTTAACGACGGCAGGGTCTACATCGAGAACACAAACATGAAGCTGATCTACATGATCACTGTTCGGCTCAGACAGTTAGGAGTCGAGATCATCCCGGTTGCGTGGACTTATCCTGGCCGCCCCAATTGGCCCGCTGAAATCCTCAATCGATTATATGAAAACACTGAGTATCAGCGTGATTTCCAGAAACGCGCCGAGGAAGCCACACGGTTCAAAGCAAGCGAGATCGAAAAGCTGGAAGACAGGGGATTGGAGTCCATCGTCGCGAACTATTTTTCGATGACGCAACTGCCGAGTGATCTCTGGATTGGCATCTCCGGCCCCGCTCAGATCCGGCTGCATGACGCAAGTCCGCCAATCGCAGTGAGGGCCCCAACAAGTGCGACCACGCTGCTCAGCATGACCAATGATGCCAAAGTTCTTTCGGGCGCCATCACCTTCCAGGAGCTTGTGTCGGCTATAAGCAAGAAGGGTGGGGAATACACGTTCCGCAAGGATCTTCTCTGCATCGATTTGAACGACCGGATCAATCTCACCGATATTGGGGCTGCAATGATGCGTGGTTTTGACATGTCCGCGTTCCGGAAAGACATCCTGCGTGAGATCCGTCAGACCAAAGAGGTTCCTTCAATCGAGCAGTTTTGGAGCAACTGGCTCCACCAAATGAGCAATGCCGTGCGAACTATTGAGGCGACCTTCCGCGAACTTCTTGATATTGACGGAAAACAGGAGGCTGGAATTTTGCCGATGAAGGTTCCGGCAAAGGAAGCGGTGCAGGAAGTCGTGATCGCCTGAAGAAACTGTGATTCCCCGGAAACGTGACCGGGGGGTTCCGGGCGGGTGGTCGGCAACCCGGACGTGAACGCCCTGTACGGGTCACTTCCCAGTGGTGCGTGATCCAGGATGGATAACGACGTGTCGGCGTGTTCACGTCAGCCTCGCCGCGCTGCCTCGATCGCGGCGACGTCGATCTTCTTCGTCGTCATCATCGCCTCGAAGGCACGCTTTGCCTCACCGCCACCAACTGCAAGCGCATCGGTTAGCGCGCGCGGGGTGATCTGCCAGGAAAGGCCCCAGCGGTCCTTGCACCAACCGCACTGGCTTTCCGTGCCGCCATTGCCTATGATTGCGTTTCAGTAACGGTCCGTCTCTTCCTGATTCTCCGTCGCGATCTGGAAGGAAAAGGCCTCGGTGTGCCTGAACGCCGCGCCGCCGTTGAGACCAAGACAGGGAATGCCCAGGACGGTGAACTCCACCGTCA
>JAUZEU010000731.1 GCA_030838885.1 Bryobacterales bacterium
GGGGGACACATGTCCATCGGCCTGGCTGAGGGATTCACAGAGGATCAAATCCGCCAGCAGTTCGAAGTAAACTTCTTCGGTCCGGTCCGCCTTTGCCGTGCCGTGCTGCCTGCCATGCGCCAGCGCAGGCCGGGCCTCATTGTGCATATCAGTTCCATCGTCGGTCGCGTATTGTTTCCCGCCTGCGCTTTCTACTGTGCCAGTAAGTTCGCTCTCGAAGCCTATGCTGAGGTCCTGCACTATGAACTGGCAGGTTTCGGAATCGATTCGGTGCTGGTCGAACCAGGTCCATATCCCACGCCTTGCTGGCGAACAGCCCGGCTCCGGCGGACAACGAGCGTGTGAGCGAATACGAGGAGCTTTCGTCTGTTCGCGAGGTGTTCGTGAAGAGCTTTAGCGACTTCTTCGCGTCCGCCCAGGCGCCGGACCCGCAGGAGGTTGCCGATGCAATTGTGCAGCTGATTGAGCAGCCTGCGGGACGGCGCCCCCTGCGAACTGTCTGTGGTCCGGACTACGGAACGACGGTCCTGAATCGCCAGAACGCTCCGTTGCAGGCCGAAGTACTCCGCGCGATCGGAATGGGCCACCTCGCGGCTCGAGCCGATCCGCCGGAAACGAGCGCCGCCAGCCGGACGTGAACTCGACTACAACCAGGGGGTGACGCAAGTTAATTCAGAGGCGGTTTCGCAACTCGAACCGAGCCGAGAGCACTCGTGTTTCTGGATACCGACGTCATGATCAGCTATTTGGGCGGCGCCGCGAACAAGGCGTTCTGGTGCTCAGCAGCGCAGATGACCGTGATTTTTTCGTTAGATGCTGACCTTCGTGTTTCGACAGATCAGGCACTGTGGTCTGGGGAGGTAAAGTCGTGTCATGACAGAGCAAACGCCGCGGCCCTCGAAGCCCTTAACAACCTCGCCAAACACAACACGTGCGGCCAACTGCTGGTCACGGCTGTCGCCTGCATGTAAGGGCCTGGATGTACTGAGCGCCACCCGATCGGTAAATTCGGAGTTATGAACGAGAACCCTGCAGCTTCCGACTGGTCCGCGGCGCGCGGCGAGAAATGGCGTGCCCAACTCGCTGGCATGGAAGCGATGATCACGCCTGTCGACGAACCACTGATCCGTGCGCTGCATCTCGACGCGCCTTGTCGGATCGCCGATATCGGATGCGGCGGCGGTTGGACGACGCTGGAGATCCTGCGCCGGGCGCGGGCCGGAAGCGTCGTTCACGGCTTCGATATCTCTCCGGCCTTGATCGAATTGGCTCGCGCCCGTAAACGATCCGAAGAACGCGCCGTTGCCTTCGAAATTGCGGACATGGCGACGGCGGCTGCGCCGGAAGAGCCCTATGACCAACTGGTTTCGCGCTTCGGCATTATGTTCTTTGACGATCCGCCTGCCGCCTTTGCCAACCTGGCCCGTTGGCTCGCGCCGGGCGGGCGGTTCGCATTCGCAGTCTGGGGCCCTCTGGCCGAAAATCCGTGGATGACGACCGTACGCGAAGTGGTTGCCGAAATCATCGACATGCCGCCGCCCGAGCCACAGGCGCCGGGGCCGTTCCGCTATGCTGAAGCCGACAAGTTGCTTGTCCTGCTGGATCGGGCCGGTTTTGGCGAGATGGAAGTGGGCGATTGGCGCGGAGCACTCCCGATCGGCGGCGGGCTGCCGGCCGCGGAGGCGGCGAACTTTGCACTCGCATCCTTTTCTTCGTTCGGCGAGCTGCTCGCCGAAGCAGGTGACGAGGAGCTCAATGCCGCACGCCAATCATTGACAGCGCGCTTTTCCAGGCATCAACAGGAGGGTGCTGTCCGGATGGACGCGTGCGTCCACATCTTCACCGGCGCGCGCCTGGGATATCGGCAGGAGGAGTAACTCATGGGACAACAAACTCAATGGCCGAACAGCAGTCTCCTGGCTGTTGGCCGGACTGGTCTTGACACCGTTCCTGTTCGGCGATCAACATGGGCGTTGTGGTGGCATTGATGCCGTGGTTTCTATGCTGCTGGCCGGCTATTTTACGGTGAAGCACTGACCGCTTCGAGCATTGCAGCTGCCGGGTTGTCGCTGGTCTGCAGGTCGGTTGCGGCACCCTGTTCCTTACCTATTCGGGTGGTGGCACCGACCTCCTGTCAATGCGCGCAATACACCGCTGATTCTGTACGAAATACGCGCCGCATCCGAGCCGTCATCCGCAGGAGAAAACTCTTCGGCCCCTGCGACCTCGAAGCGCTACTCGCCGGAGTGGAAACCGAAGCCCGCGTGATTTGAGACCCGGCCAAGTGTGCACAAATACGTTAGACCTCCGCGTGCATCCTTACCACAGTTCCCATGCCCATCCGCACTACCTCCGGGCGCTGGCCCCCCTCCGCCAATCGCACCCGTCTGAGCGCGCGCCCGCACCCCGCTACACCCACCCTGCGGCGCGGCATCCACAAACTGGGCCTGCAACGCGGGCGCGATGGGTTGCTGTACGTCCCTGCCACCGCACTGGACCACCCCACCGCACCGCTCGTGGTAACGCTGCATGGTGCAGGCGGCGACGCTGAGGGTGGCCTCCATTTCCTGACTGCTGCAGCCGAGACCGCCGGGGTCATCCTGCTTTCGCCCGAATCCCGCGGCCGGACGTGGGATGTAATCCTGGAGGGCTTCGGACCCGATGTGGTCTTCATCAACCAGGCGCTCGCACATGTCTTCAACCAGCATCCGATCGATCCCACGCGGGTTGCTCTCGGAGGCTTTTCCGACGGCGCCTCCTACGCTCTGTCATTGGGGATTCCGAACGGAGACCTGTTCAGATACCTGATCGCATTCCCGCCAGGTTTTATGCATGTGGAGTCTCAGGAAGGCAAGCCGCGCATCTTCGTCTCGCACGGCGTGCATGACACCGTGCTTCCCATTGAAAGGTGCAGTCGCACCCTGGTTCCGAGGCTTCGTAAAGCCGGCTATGAGGTGCATTACGAGGAGTTTGATGGCCCGCACACAGTACCTCGGTCCATCAGCGCAGCCGCAATACAGTGGTTTCTCACCGGTTCCGAAAACAAATGAAGGTCTTCGCCCGCACCCTGGTCATCGCACTCCCGGTGTTTATCATCGTCGCTGCCGTTGTCATGATAGGCGGCGTACGGTACGCGTATGAGCCGGGGCAGGGAAACGTCATCAGCGGCATCCGCCCAGGCCCCGAAGCGTGGGATCTCTGGGGCCGCGGCTATACACAACAGGAAGCTGCGGCCTTACTCCGGACCGATGCCGGCCGGAAGCAGTTATCGCCTGCCAACGGCGCTGTGAAGATCGATGAAGCGCTGCTCCGTCTCGGACGCATATCGTTCTATAAAGAGACATTCGGCAACGAGATCTTCCTGACGGACGTGATGGGCATACTCGATGGTGCACTTCGCCTCACGAACGTCGCCAGGGCAGTGTTCGCGCTGCATGGAGAGGGCACCACCAACCTGCGCGTGGAAGTGCCGGAAAACATCACGGTCGGCGGCCGCTCATTCCTGAAAGGTTCTTACTTCGACACTGGTCTGGACGTGCCTCCTGGCGCATTGGCGCCTCTGGGCATGGCCGTCGTAATCAAAGGAGCCCGCATTCGTGTCGGTATCACATGCGCTCTCTGCCATGCCGCGGTCGACCCCGAAACAAAAAAGGTCATCGAGGGTGCGCCGAATCAGGATCTGAACGCGGGCCTTCTCCTCGCCCTCGCTACGAACTCGGCGTCGTATTTCATGCACACAGACGTGCATCCGCTCCGGGATGTCGCTCACGACTCCCACCGCACCGTCGCCGCTTCCGATGGCCGCCGCATGCCTCTGCCGGAGATCGGCGCTCTGGAGCACGACGTCGACACCGCCCTGCTGATGTGGCCCCGCGGCAACTTCGATTCGCTCACCGACATGAAAGCCGATCCCACGCAGAACCCGTCTTCCTTCACCTGGGGCAATCACCCGTATGGCTGGAGCGGAAACTTCATGGCCGGTCCGTTCCGTGGCCTGAGTGCCCAGAACAACAATGTTCACGCGCTCAACTCGGACTCGCTCCTGCTGGCAGACATCAGCCCCGCACTGTTCGGCATCGATCGCGAAGTCTATCTCGCCATCCTGCTGCAGAACGCGCCGCGCAAGCGCTTCCGGTATAACCCAGGTTCCGACCAAAGCCCGTCCGGCTTCCTCGCCGCACAGGATCTCACACCCGGCGCGCCAAGCCTCAACGCCGTGGTGCTGCCTCCGTCTTATCCAAAAAGCACCCTGGTGTCGCCCGATGGAACTCTGACCAGTTCACCGGGTTTCAATGTCTGGCAGCAGAACAATGCGATGTCCGCCTGGCAGAACACAATCGTGCCCCCTCCTGCACGCCTGAAAGTGGATGACGCGACCACCCAACTCGGCCGTGAAGTGTTTTCACGCGCGCGCTGCGATAGTTGTCACTCCGGGCCGTTCCTCACGAACAATCGCATTCTGCCCTCGGCTCAGCTGGGCTCTAACCCTTTGCGCTCCCAGGCACTTCAAAAGACCGAAGCCGTGTTCGGGCCGCCTGTGCTGTATACGTTCGATACGCCAGTCCCTCTGCCCCCCAATCCGAAACCGCTTCCCGTGCCGACTTCCGAATTCGATCAGGATCAGATCGACCTCGCATGGGCGCATCACGGGAGCGGCGGTGGCTATAAGGTGCCTTCTCTGGTGGGGCTTTACTGGACGGCTCCGTATCTTCACGATGGTGGGGTCGCGGTGGGTCCCGACCGTAACTCCCAATTGGGGTTGGCCGGAACCGTGGAGAAGAACATCGCACCCGATCCGTCGAACAGCCTGCTGGCCCTGATCGATTCAACGCTCCGGGCCGGCGTGGTTGCCGCAAACGCGGCCTCACCCGCTTTGCAGCGAATGAATGCGCAGGGCGTGGGCCATAGCTACTGGGTTGACGAAATTTCCGGCTACACATCCCGCGAGCAGCAGGCCCTGATCGGGTACCTGCTGACGTACCGCCCAGGCCAGTAGCCTGCGCCCGGTCTTCTGCCGGGCATGCGCATTGCCCAGGTTGGCCCCCGGGAAGCACACATTCGCCGTATAATGCACGAGTGATCCGCCTCCTCACTCTTGCGCTCACCTCGGCCGCTCTTCTGCTGGCAGCCGACCCCACAGGCACCTGGACCGGGGAACAACCCGGCCTCGATGGTGCCACCTGCAACGTCAACTTCAAGCGGAAAGCCGATGCCGGAACACTCACTGGTACCATCGGCGGCGATCAGTTCCAGCAGCATATTCAGAACGGTGTAGTCGTGCAGGGCAGCGCAGACGACAAGCCCCAGCCGTTTGTCGCAAAGAAGACGCAGTAGCCCGCCATGAGCTCCGCAGCAGCATTGGACGTACTTTGGGACTCGCCGCATGAGACGCGGATCACCCGAAGTGTGCCTCTGATTCCTCCCGCGGCCCGCCGGTATCTGGATCACGCCATCTCTCCCGATGTCCCTCTCGCCGGTGCGGTTCGCCTCACTATGCACGGCGAGATAAAGCTGAAGGGCTGGTATCCGTTCTCGGCCGAACAGGTGATCCATTGGGACCGCGGCATGATCTGGCAGGCGACCATTCGCGTCCACGGAATTCCCATTTGCGGCAGTGACAGCCTCATCAACAGCCAGGGCGCCTCCCGTTGGAACGTGTTCGGACTCATTCCCATCGCCAGCGCATCCGGCCCGGACGTAACTCGCTCTGTGGCGGGGCGGGTCAACATCGAATCGCTCTGGTTGCCATCCGTTCTTTGCGGCAATGACGTGTACTGGACATCATCGAATCCGACCCACGCTCACGCGCACTTCACCGCTCATCGTGAGACCGCGGACATCGACTATTCAATTGACGAGAGCGGTGTACTCACATCTGTGAATATGCCTCGCTGGGGAAACCCGAACTCCCCGGAGTTCCGCTATGTAGTTTGCGGCTGTTTTATTGACGAAGAGCGAACCTTCCAGGGCTACACAGTTCCATCCCGGGTGCGAGTTGGCTGGCACTTCGGCTCGCCGCGATTCCAGCAGGATGGCGAATTCTTTCGGGTTACGGTCGACAGTGCTGTCTATCGCTAACCCCGCTATCGGGTAGAAACAACGCTACTCTGATGGCCCCATTCGTGCTGAGTCTTATGCGTGAAAACTGACGCTGTTTCCCTACTGAAAGCCGACCACAAAAAGGTCAAAGCTCTGTTTACGCAGTTTGAGAGCGCTGAAGGCCGCCGCGAAAAAAAGAAGATCGTGGCTGAGGCGCTGCTGGAACTCAAACTTCACGCCGCCATCGAAGAAGAGATCTTCTACGCCGCAGTAAGGCGAACCGTTGGTAAAGAGCTCATGAATGAAGCGGACGAAGAGCATCACGTTGCGAAAGTCCTGATCGCCGAACTGGAAAACATGGATGGCCGCGAAAGTCATTACGACGCCAAATTCACGGTCCTCGCTGAAAACGTTCGCCACCACATAAAAGAAGAAGAATCCGAGATGCTTCCGAAAGCCCAAACGATGAAGCTCAACTTTGAAAAACTCGGTGCGCAAATGGCGGAGCGAAAGCAGCAGCTGCTCGACAGCGGTTTTCCCCCTGTAGGCGAAGAAACCATGGTGGCAGCCAGTGGAGGCGAGGGCGATTCACCGGCCAGGATTGCTGATCAGACGGGGGCCGCGCGAGGTTGATCCGCCATGCCGGGGTCGCCCCCGAAAAACTCTGCCCGGAAAGGCAGCCGTCGGGTGATCTGAAAGCGAGATACATAACAGCAATCTCCGGCATGGAGCAGACCGCAATCGCCTCCCGCTCGGCGGGCGAGCGAATGGGTGACGTCATCGCGCTACAGGCCGGTCAGCTATGGTTCGTTCTTGCCCATGTGGGCTGGTTTATCATATAAATCGTGATGAATGCAGGCGTGTGCCGGGCATTCCTGTTTTCGATCCCTACCCTTATCAGTTCCTCACGTTTGTCGTGTCACTCGAATCGATTTTCCTGTCGTTGTTCATCCTGATGAGCCAGAACCGGGCAACAAGCAGGCCGATTCCCGTCTCACCTCAAATCTTCAGATCAACCTTCTGGCGGAGCAGGAATCCACCAAGATGTTGCAGATCAGCAGAAACTATGCGAATATCACCACCTCGAGGTGGCTCGCGATCCGGAAATCGACAGCCTGAAGAGCCCCACCAAACCCGACGAACTGCTCAGGGAACTGAAAGCGAAGCTTCCGGATAGTTGCTGATCTCTGAAGTTATCTGCCTCAGACCACGTGCCGCACCAGCGTCACCAGCGCCCACACCGGCAGCGCCACACTCAGCGCAACCAGCAGCAGCGTCCCGATCAGAAAGAGCCAGTCCAGCCGGTGTTGCCGCCGCGGCTGGGACATGTGGCTTTTCAGTAGCTGGTAGTTGCGCCGGTTCGCCTTAAAAGCTATATCGAACAGATCGCCCAGCAGCGGCACCGAACCGGCAACTGCCTCGATTCCCACATTCAGCATCATCCGCGATACAGTCACGCGCGGCACTCCCAGTTGGATCGCGCGCTGCACGATGTAAAGCGACACCAGGGCATCGATCAGATCGCCAATCCCTGGCACAAGCCCAATGATCCCGGCCAGGCCGAACCGGAAGCCTCCGGGCAGCACAAACGCATAATCGAACCACCGCGCCACGGCTTCCACGTCCGCAATACGCGGGTCGACTATCTCTTCCGCAAACGGAACCACATGGCCCCTCACGACGGGACTGAAAGAAGCAATCTGTTTTGACATCGGGTCCGTCCACACGCTCATCTGCACGTGGAACACCACCCGTGCCCCCACGCAGAGGTGGAGTTTAGCTTTGGGACACGCGGACACCCGGCCGCGTCTTC
>JAUZEU010000734.1 GCA_030838885.1 Bryobacterales bacterium
TTGCGTTCCCGCAGGGTCGCGGACCCGCCCCCACCGCCAACATTCCCACCTCACCAGCCTCCCACAACCGAGAGTTCGTGCGTGAGAACTACACCAAGTTAGAATACCGCATCCCCATGCGCGATGGCGTCAGGCTGTTCACATCCGTCTACGTTCCCAAAGATATATTCTCTGACGACCGAAACTATCCCATGATGCTCCAGCGCACTGGCTACAGCGTAGCGCCCTACGGCATTGAGCAATACCGCGCCAACCTAGGCCCGTCCGACCTTTTCGCGCACGAGAAATTCATCTTCGTCTATCAGGACATTCGGGGCCGCTATATGAGTGAAGGCGACTATGTCGTCATCCGCCCGCACAAGCCCACGCTCAAAGGGCCAAAAGATACCGACGAGACCACCGACACGTGGGACACCATCGACTGGCTCGTCAAACACGTTCCGGGCAACACCGCCAAAGTCGGCATGTACGGCATCTCGCAGCCAGGGTTCTACGCGACCGCAGGCATGAGCGACGCCCACCCGGCGCTGGTCGCCGTCGCTCCCCAGGCGCCAGTCACCGACTACTATATGGGCGACGATTCCTACCACAACGGCGCTTTCATGCTCGCCCATCGCTTCAATTTTTATATGGGCTTCCGCGCACGTGCAGGCGAGGATCCCGAAGCTCCCCAGCCCGCTCTTCCTTTTCAGTTCGGCACTCCCGATGGCTATGACTTCTACCTCCAGCTGGGCTCACTCGCTAACGTCGACGAGAAGTTCTTTAAGCACCAGCAGCCCCTCTGGAACCTGAACATCGACCACACCACTTACGACGAGGTCTGGCAGTCGCGCGCCATATGGAAGTACCTGAAAAACATCAGGCCCGCCGTCATGCTCGTCGGCGGTTGGTATGACACGGAAGATCCCCAGGGCCTTCTCAGACAGCACGATTTCATGGAGAAAAATAACCCGCCCGCGGTGGACATGCTGGTAATGGGACCGTGGAACCACGGCGGCTTCGCACGGGGCGACGGGGACCGTCTCGGCAATGTCAACTTCGGTTCGAAGACCGCCGCCTACTACCGCGAGCGAATCGAACTCCCGTTCTTTCTATATCACCTGAAAGGTCGCGGCGACGCCAAATTCCCGAAAGCCCACGTCTTCCAGACGGGGCTCAATCAATGGCGCAAATTTGATACCTGGCCCCCCGCCGAAGCGAAATCCGCGTCCATCTATCTGGATGGGCAGGGCAATCTCGCCTGGCAGGAGCCCACGCTGACCGCCTTCGATGAATATCTTGCCGATCCCGCCAAACCGGTGCCTTATGTGGCCTCTCTCAACACCCACGTCCTTAACACTTACATGACGGAGGATCAGAGGTTCGCGGCGGCGCGGCCGGACGTGCTCGTCTATAAGTCGGAAATCCTCGACCACGACGTCACGATCTACGGACCCATCAACGTCGATCTGAAAGTATCAACCACCGGCACCGACTCCGATTTCGACGTCAAAGTGATCGACGTGTATCCGAATGACACGCCGGACTACAACGCGCCTCCTCCGGCTCCTCCGGCGCCAGGAGCGCCGGCAGTTACTGCCATCACCATGATGGGCGGTTACCAGCAGCTGGTGCGAGGCGAGCCCTTCCGGGGCAAGTTTCGCAAGAGCTTCGAGAAGCCCGTTCCGTTCGAGCCCGGCAAGCCCGACCGCATCATCTTCGCGCTGCCCGATGTCGCGCATACCTTCCGCGCCGGGCACCGGATCATGATTCAGATCCAAAGCTCCTGGTTCCCGTTAACGGACCGGAATCCGCAGAAATTTATGGATATCCCGAAAGCTCTGAAGACGGACTTTGTAAAAGCCACGCAGCGGGTCTATGTAGGTGGCGCCGAGGGCTCGAAGATCACTTTCCGAATGCAGCAGGACTGAAGCCTTACCCGCCTACTCCGGAACGCGCAGCTTATCCAGGGCTCGGAACAGAGCCGCACCGATAACGGCATTCACCGCGCCCACAATCACCTCCGTCTGAAGGTCGAACACCACGGGCTGATCGAGCAGGGCGCGCTGCAGTACCCAGTACAGAAACTGATGGAAAAGATAAAACACGAAACACAGGATTAGCCGAACCAGCGAGTGCTCCACATCGAACTGCATTCCGATCGATGCCGAGAAGTAACCCACCATCGTCTTGCAGATCCCGTACATTCCGATGTAATAGCGCGAGAACGAATCCTGCGCCAGGCCAAGCACCATCCCAATCGCCAGGCCGCGAATCTGTGACCGGCGCATCAGTGAGAAGTAGATGGTCACCAGCAGCGGCAATTCGATCCGCGACACGAACCGAAGCGTCTGGAACAACGGTAGGTACACCTGAATCAGCAACGCCAGCACCGGGATGGCGATGAACACCCATAGCGGGTACCTGGAACTGCGCACCTGCCGCGCGTCGTTCACCAGAATGCGCCCGGTTGAATATTCCATCAGGGTTGAACTGAATTCGGTTCAACTGGTTTGGGTTGAACTGGTTTGGGTTGCACTGGCTTCGCCGGTGCCGGCGAAGAGCCCGGCACTGCCGGCTTTACCGCCGGTGGCACGGCGGGCTTTACGCCTGCCGGAGCACCAGCGGCAGCAGGATTATTCCCCGTAACAGGCGTGCTTCCTACAGGAAGTGCCGGCGCATTCACGCCCGGCACTTTCAGATTGAAATTCAACGGCACAGAGCCCGGGCCACCCTCACCAAATTTATACTTCTGGGAGTCGCCCAGCTTCTTGTACTGGTCCATCATCTTATCCGCTTGCGTTCCCTGGCCCGGGCCTGGTTTCTGCACCGGGTCCGCCGCCTGGGTTTCCGTTTTCAGCGCGGGGGCGAGGAACACCGGCGCGTCCGCCGCGGCGGCTTGTGGGATTTCCTGGTGCGCGGGATCCACAATTACCAGCACCTCTTCCGGGGCCGCCTCAGCTGCCGACGGCTGTACCGAAATTGCCTGGAAGTTGGATCCCTCCCCAACGCCCGTCACCTTTCCCACCAGGAGACCACGTGGAAATACGCGATCTTCGCCGGAAGTGAACAGCAGTTCTCCCGTTTCGATTTTCTGCCCCGTAGGAACGTAGTCCATCTTGGCCGCGCCCGCGCCAACTCCCTTCAGAACACCGTGCACATGATTTTTCTGCGATTCCACACCTGCCGCAAAGCCCGCATCGTTCACCGAAAGTACCTGGCTCGCGAACGGATAAACCGCCAGGATCCTGCCCACAATGCCCGCCGGTGTCACAACGGCCATGCCTTTCTGCACGCCGGACGTGGTTCCCCGATCAAT
>JAUZEU010000020.1 GCA_030838885.1 Bryobacterales bacterium
GCGCACGGAAGAGCAAGTGTGGACCCCGGCCTGGCCACCGGGTCTAATCACTTTTCGGTTGCACTCGGGCGACTTGATGACGAGTGCGCATTCGTCCCCGACCTCGTGAAGATCGACGTAGAAGGCCTGGAAGCGGATGTGCTGAAAGGCGGAGAGCGGGTGCTCCGCGATCACATGCCGGATTTGTACCTGGAGATGCACGGTGACGGAAGGGCGGATAAGATCCGGCGTGCAACTCACGTCCTGAATCTGCTGCTTGACTTCGGGTATCAGCACATTGTCCATGTGGAGAGCGGTCTATTGGCTGGGATACACGGGGCTGAGGTTTCGTACGAAGGTCATCTGTTTGCCACGGGCCGGGTGCAACGTGGTGCGTCGCTTGGGGACGCGAATACGTAGCTAAATGGGATGGATCAACTCAATCCGGTACACCCGTGCCGCGCGTCGTACAGAGAAGCAACGACACTGGAGAGGGCGCATTCGAACCTGACAGCGGAGCAAAAAACACGAGGACATCGTGCAATCTCTCATTACCGCGCGGGCTTGGGAACGAAGCCGCGACTCTAATCATCAAGATAATCGGTGTCAGGCATTCGATGAAGACAAATGCCGTATGTGCTCTCGATGATCCATGCTGCCTTCTAAATGCGGGATCGCAGCCGCAGGAGGCGAACTTGACTCGGGCTTTCCATCCTCTACGCCTCCGCGTCGTTTACTCTCGATCTGAAATTGGCCCATAGCTGCAACCGAACCTGGCAGGACCGGCAGTGTTTGAAGCGGCTGCATGGGGGAAAATACGGCAGAGCCATTGAAGAGCTGCCAGGATTGCAGCAATGAGGATCCACTTCGACTTCATTCGGGGCCACAGTCACGCACTGTCTTTCGTCCGTATACTTCCAACCTACATTCACTCAACTTAGTCGCGCTTGCGGCGGCTGCGTTCAAGCGCTGAACTAAGGTTCCATTGACGCCTTTTGCGGCATCGCTCGCTGAAGTTTTCCGTTTGGAAATGCCGATGATTACTCGTGACGATGAATCGTCGCAGTTATGAATGGCTTGAAGCATACGTACCGGGACGGCTTAGTAAGCCGCATGACTCGGAGGTAACGGTGGTGGGGACACACCTTCTGACCTGTCCTCGTTGCGTCATTCAGGAGCAATAGGCTTTGAAATTTACACCCGTTCAGTGCATCGCTCACCAGATGCGACTTGGACAACTGCAGTTGGGTCGGGATGCAGCATGGTTGCAGGACGAACGTAGATTCGGCCCGCGGTGCGCCACCTGACCGACTTGCGTCCGCACTGATTTCGGTATTCTGAATTGGGGTGATCACGGCTGGCCGGTTTTGGGTGTCTTCCCGAGGGACTCCGCGCTCCTCATCCATCAGGAGTGTCCTGGATCCTAAGCTTTCAGCAATGGTAATTGATTCGCTTTCACCGGCTTCCAGCCGTTCTCGTTGTATAAGGGGCTGAACGCGGTCCGGATCCGGCGGTTCAGATATTGTTGTTGCCGAGAGCCGCCCGGACGGCAGTTTGAACCGGGTATCCGGATCCATTCACTACAACTTCACAGTAAACCGCCGGAGGGATGATAAGTGTTCCGAAAACCTGATGCAGAAGGTCGAAGTCGTCCAGGAGCGCGAGGTAATTGAGTGGGCTGCTGTCCGAGATGACCGCGATCACTCAGGCCGCTTTGGTTGCCGCTCGGTGCGCCATTGCCGCAGCATTTGAAAGTCGTCTTCATCGAGATCGACTTGAAATCCGATTCCACTAAGCGTTAGAAAATCCATCAACTGGATAAGTGTAAGTTCGAGCATACGGGCGGCTTCACCCGATGTGGTCCGCTGTTCCCCATAGAGGTTCAGCACCGCCTGCTGTTTTACAGAGTTGAACAGCTCAGCCTGGGATTCTCCGTTCAGGGTACTGTCGGGAACGTCGAGTTCAAAGGCAAGCTTCACGATATACGCTCAATTACAGCGCTCGCACCGAATTGCCTTACCGCAGGATCCGATATAGATTGCTGTAATCGTCCGTCCACATCCGCAGGCCTTGAATTGGCGGGATATCATGCCCCACCTTCAACTCCGGATTTTCAAAGAACCCCGGCCGGGAGGTCACCAGAACCCAGTCAGAATCCGTCTCTTCCGTCGCATTCCGGTCATTCGTCTCGAAGTTGACCATCTTCGCTGTCTTTCCGAATTCCTTTGCTGCCAGCGCGACCACCGGCCCCAGTGTCAGGTACCTGTTCGAGACGTGGACCGCCAGCACGCCATCCGGCTTCAGGTGGTTCCAATAAAGCCGGTAAGCCTCGCGGGTCAGCAAGTGAACCGGGATGGCATCTCCGGAAAACGCATCCACCGCCAGCACGTCGAATTTCTGCACAGGCTCACTCTCCATGGTGAGGCGAGCGTCACCCATCGCAACATCGTGAGGCGCCATGCAGTCCAGCAGGAACGTGAACTGAGTGGTGGCGATTTTCAGAACCAGCGGATTGATCTCGTAGATGTGATAGCGGTCAACGGGTCGCCCGTAGGTTGCCAGCGTGCCCGCGCCCAGACCGATGACCCCGACATTCAACGGACCCTGCATATCGAGCGCTTGAATGGTCAGCCCGATGCCGGATTTCTTCGCGTAGTACGTCGTTGGGAAACGTCGATTCTGAGGCCAGAGAAACTGCTCTCCGTGATCGATGGTGCCATGACGAAGAACGCGGGTGGGACCCATGGAGCCATCCGTTTGCTGATCGTAGACCACCAGCGCGCCGTAGAAGTTTCGTGCCAGCAAACGCGCGTGCCCGATGGATTTCCATGTATCGCGCACTAGGAAGCCGGTGATGCCGAAGGCCAGTCCTGCGGCTATCGCAAAAAATACCATTCGGTCTTCTCTCGACCCGCGAGTCCGCCAAAGCATATAAAGCGAAAGCGCACCCGTTATTGAAAGCAGAATGACCGGATCGTGAGGTGCGTTGAGAAACGCTCTGCCGTGCATGAAGCGCCCCTGGATAAATCGTCCGGCCGAGTAGGCGACCAGAATGCCGATCAACGTAAAGACAATCGGTTTGTCATACGCGGCATCCAGAAACTTCGAAGACTCGGGAACGGGCAAAGGCACCGAACGCTCCCGCCAAAGCAAGTAGAGCAGCAGAAATGCGGTTAGCGACAAGACAACCGGCAGATCGTACAAGGCGTTGAACAAATAGGGCGCTGCGAAACCAATCAGTAATCCGCCAATTGCCCCGCCCACTGAAATCATCAGATAGAACGAAGTCAGGTATGCCGGTTTAGGCCTGCGCAGGGCCAACTCGCCATGGCAGACCATGAACAACACAAACAGGGCGGCGCAAAAGAAGGTAACTGCCCGCTTCAGGTCTGAAATCCCGCCGTTCTCGGAAATTGCGTAGGCGATTGAGGGGAGCGCCACTGCGCCCAGACACGCGAAGATCCACCGTTTATACCAGCGGTCGCTATCGAAACAAAGGATGAAGCTCAGCAGGTACAGGCTGAGTGGCAGCACCCACAGAAACGGGATTGCAGCTACATTCTGAGTCAGGTGGTTCGTGAGCGCGAGTAACAGCGCAGAAGCGCAGGCCGCAAGCCCCATCCACAGGAGCCGTTCCGCCAGCCTGGGCGCTGGTCCTGAGTCGGCCTGAAACACGGCCCTCTGTACATGCGCGGCACGCGAACGGAACGCCACCAGCGCGCAAATGATCGCGAACAAAGCGTAGCTTACAGACCACATCCACGCCTGTTGCTTACTGGTAAGATATGGCTCGACCAGCACCGGGTAAGCCAGCAGGCCTACCATCGAACCCGCGTTCGAAAGCGCGAAGAACCGGTACGGCATAGCACCGCCATTCGAGCGCGAATACCAGGTCTGCAGCAGTGGACTCGTTGAAGACAGCAGGAAGTACGGCAGCCCCACAGTGGCGGTCAACAGCCCCAGGATGCCGAGCAAAGGATCGCCACCCCCGGCGGGTTTCCACCATGCGGAGGGAAGAATCGGCAACGATAAGAAGCTCAGCACCAGCAAGCTGGCATGGATCATCACCTGCCGCGAGCGAGGCTGCCCGTTCAGCCAGTGGGCATAAGCATATCCGCCCAGCAGAGCTATCTGAAAGAACAGCATGCAACTGGTCCAAACCGCTGCCGAACCGCCAAACCACGGCAGAATCAGCTTGGCGATGAGTGGCTGTACCTGGAACAACAAAAAGGCGCTCAGCAGTATCGTCGCGCCGAAGAAGACGGCGGGGACGCGAGGCTTAGCGGTAGGCGGCGAGCCCGGTGACTCGCTCACCGATAACGAGGGCATGAATGTGGTCGGTTCCTTCGTAGGTCTTGACTGTTTCAAGATTGCACAGATGTCGCATTATAGGATACTCGTCTGTGATCCCGTTCGCCCCCAGAAGATCGCGGCTGGTACGTGCACAGTCCAGCGCGATGGCGACATTGTTCCTCTTGAGCATTGAAATGTGCGCCGGGTCCAACTTGCCCGCATCTTTCAGCCGTCCGCAGTGAAGCGCCAGCAGTTGTGCCTTGGTGATCTCCGTGATCATGTCGGCCAGCTTCTGCTGAACGAGTTGGTGGCTGGCGATGGGGCGATCGTCAAACTGCTTTCGCACAGTGGTGTATGCGCGTGCGGTTTCGTAGCAATCCATTGCCGCGCCCAGGACTCCCCAGCCAATACCAAATCTCGCCTGCGAGAGGCAGCCCAGAGGTCCCTTCAATCCCCTGGCTCCGGGCAGCATAGCGGAGGCCGGAATACGGCAATCGGCGAACGAAAGGCTCGATGTGACTGAGGCTCGCATCGACCATTTGCCGTGGATGTCAGCGGCCGTAAAACCCGGCGTGCCACGTTCCACAAGGAAACCCCGGATCCCCTCGTCGGTACGCGCCCACACGATTGCGACATCAGCCGCTGATCCGCTGGTGATCCACGTCTTTTCGCCGTTCAGGACCCACTCCGAGCCGTCGCGAACCGCACGCGTTCTCATGGCGGCAGGATTGGAGCCGAAGTCCGGTTCCGTCAACCCGAAGCAGCCGATCGCCCGGCCCGATTGCAGCAGAGGCAGCCAGCGCGATTTCTGCTCCTCGGAGCCGTATGTAAGAACCGGATACATCACCAGGGCGCCCTGCACCGAAACGAAGCTCCGCAAGCCGGAATCGCCCCGCTCCAGTTCCTGCATTACCAGACCATATTCCACATTGCTCATGGCCGCGCAGCCGTACCCGTTGAGGTTGGCCCCCAGGAAGCCCATGTCGGCTATCTCGGGGACCAGTTCGGCGGGGAAGCGCGCATCGCGAAAGCAGTCGCGCAACAGAGGCAAGACGCGTTCATCCACGAACCGGCGCGCTGTTTGTCGCACCATCAGTTCCTGCCCGGAGAACTGCGAATCCACGAGCAGATAGTCTACGCCTCTAAATGCCATAGCATTTACAGAATAGCGGCACGTTCGGGTTCAGAATAATTGCAGATCTTTTTTGCACCGCTCTAAACCTTTTTTGTTCATTTTCCGATAGAGGAATATGCAACAAGACTTGTGGTTGGAGAAAAGCAAAAATCTCCTCATTCAGTTGCGCGACCGGTTTATTGCTCCGCCTGTGGCGGTCCAGTCTTCCGTCTGGTATTCGGGGCTCGGCATCGAACCCGCGCAGTTTAGTGAGCAGTTGGCGCGATTGCAAACATCACTAAACTGCGCGAATGCAGCGGTGCTTGACAATGATTCGCGGAACGCTGCCGACGCATAGCTCCGTTCGGCGATAGACACATCAAATACGGCCGAATTTGGCGACCGCTTCCTTGATGGATCTGAACTTCTCGATGAACGGAATCATCGTATGTTCAGTGTTATCCAGATCCTGAGCTCGCTTCAGAATCTCGGCCGCGCGGGCGCGGGGGATCACCACTACGCCGTCTTCGTCCGCTGAAATAATGTCACCGGCATTGACCTGGGCTCCTGCTACGTTGACAGGTACATTCACACCCGCGAACCGGTAGTGGTTCACTGAAGTGGAGGGCGCAATCCCGATGCTGTAAACCGGGAATTGCAGTTTTTTGATCTGCGGCACGTCCCGGACGGCGGCATCGATTACCGCACCGGCGAAACCTCGCGCCTTCATTGCCGTGGCCATCAGGCCGCCAATGCCAGCAATGTCCGCCCCATCTTCGAGCTTCATCACGTACACGGAACCCACTGCTGCGGCGTCGATTGCGTCCAGCATTCCCTGCGAAGCTTTCGATCCGTCGGTATGCTCCTCTTTCTTCAGCAGCACCGTTACGGCCGGGCCAGCGAACTTCGTTGTAAACACCGGGCGCATTTCATGGTGCATATAGAGCTTCTGCCCATATAACTGCTCAATAGCATCGGCGACCGAAGCCACTTCTACCTGCCGGAAACCCTCCACCAGCGCGTCGGCTCCGCCGGTCTGCCCACTCGTTTGGGCGCTGACCCCGATCACCAGCATCACCGCGCCCGCCACGCACACAGCCGCGGCGCTATAGAGAGGTTTGCTCCACCAGACAGACTTCATGCGCCCAGCTTATCGCGGATCGTGTAATGACACGGTCTCGCCCATTTGCTCGCCCACCACATCGGCGATTAGCTGAAGCAGCGTGCGTCCATCTGCCGGCAACACAAAAGCTGCGGCCGCCTCATCCCAGTCGAGCTTGAAGCTTTTCACCCGGGCCGAAACCCAGATCTGCCGCACCGGTGAATTCGGGCTGATCACAAACTTCGCCGGCGGGTCGTCAAATTCAATGGCCAGCGCGCCTTCTTTGCTGTCCACATCGAAATCGTAGTCTTCTGAAGCGCGTTCCAGCGCTTGCTGCAGGGTCAGGAGCGCGTCTCCCGAGACCTTCCGGAATTGCTGATCGTCCATTGTCATGTCGTACCTGATTATTGCGGATTGCGGATCGTGATCCCAGTGAGAGCCAGTGTCATCCCGATCACCACAATCACCGTCACCCAGGCCACCGCATTGTAAGCCGGAGGATTAATCCACTCATGCATCAGGCTTTTCCGGTTAATCAGGATAATCATAAAGATCAGGATAAAAGGCAGCAGCATCCCGTTCAGCACCTGCGACAGCAGAATCATTTGCACCAGTGGGAATCGCGGCAGAATCACGATTCCCGCGCCTACCGCAATCAGCAGCGTATAAAGCCAGTAGAAGATCGGCGCCTCACGCCAGGTCCGGCTGACTCCGGATTCAAACCCCAACCCCTCGCAAACCGAATACGCCGTGGAGAGCGGCAGAATGCAGGCGGCGAACACGGAAGCGTTCAGCAGTCCGGCACTGAACAGCAGCACGGAATACTGACCGAACGGCTTAAGCGCCAGGGCCGCTTCCTTCGCGCTGCCGATGTCGGTAGGATGGTCGCGATAGGCCCCCGCGCACGCCACGATGATGAAGAAGGCGATCACGGAAGTCATAATGCATCCCACAACCACCTCGATGCGCGATTCCCGGTATTCCTTGACCGTAATCCCTTTTTCCACCACGGCTGCCTGCAGGTAGAACTGCATCCACGGTGCGATGGTGGTGCCTACCATCGCTATAAGCATGGTGATATATCCCTGGTCCATCATCAATTGGGGGTGCACGCTCTGTATTGCAGCTTCTTTCCAATCCGGCTTCACCAGAATGCCGGCTGCAATATACGAAACGTAGATCACGCAGGCGAAAAGGAACACCTTTTCCACGCTCCGGTAATTGCCCTTTACGGCAAGAAACCACACCACGACGGCCGAAATGGGAACCGAGATGAATTTGCTCACACCGTAGATATCGAGAGCCGTAGCGACGCCCGCGAACTCCGCCACTATGTTAGTGAGATTCGCCAGAACCAGCAGGATCATGATCCCGAACGTCATCCGGAGTCCAAACTCTTCGCGGATCAGATCCGAAAGACCCTTACCAGTCACGGCGCCCATGCGCGAACACATCTCCTGTGTCACTATAAGTGCGATCGTGATCGGCAGCAGTGTCCAAAGCGGCAGGTACAGCCAGCGCGCCCCGGCCTGCGAATAGGTGTATATCCCGCCGGAATCGTTGTCGACCACGGCCGTAATAAAGCCCGGCCCCAGCACCGCGAAAAAGACGAGAATATGGCGTTTAATACGGCTGAGCAGATCCCCCACTATTTCTGCCTCAGCACCGTAATCACGTCGTCAGCCGTAATGACTCCGGCCAGCGTGCCGTCTTGCGCCAGCACCGGCAAGGCCAGCAGGTTGTACTTGTCGAACAACTCGGTTACGCGATTCTGCTTCTCATCAGGCTGCGTTGAGATGAGCCGGTCCAGCGAAAGATCTTTGAGTTTCGTGGCGCCGTCGGCCAGAAACAGCCGCGCCAGCGGAACCGCTCCGGTAATGCGGCTCCCGGCGTCCGCCAAAAACAGCACGTGGGTATTTTCCAGCAGATCCTCATGCTCACGGAGCCTCGCCATGGCGGTATCGAGCGTCGTCTCTTCCGGGAGTACGATCGCCTCGGTATTCATCATGCCGCCAGCCGTATCCTCGTCGTACTCCAGCAGTTCTCTCACTTCCTCGAGCGGTTCAGACTCCATCTCTTCCAGAATCTCGGCGGTGGTTTCCTCTTCCAGTTCTGAAAGCGCATCGGCAGCCTGATCCGGCGACATTTCGTCGACGATGTCAGCCGCCACTTCCGGCTCCAGCGCCTCCAGAATGCTCGCCTGCATCTTCGGATCGATTTCCGACAGGGCTTCAGCGGCCACCTCACTGTCGATGGTGCCCATGATCGCTTCGCGCTCCGCCGGCCCGAGTTCTTCCACGATATCGGCCAGATCGGCAGGATGCAGCAGTTCCAGCTTGTCGTGAGAAATGTTCAGGCGAAGCCGCCGCAATGGATCGGCCTCCACAATGTTGCAAAACTCCCAGCGAATGG
>JAUZEU010000056.1 GCA_030838885.1 Bryobacterales bacterium
GGCGGCGGCGTCTACTACCTGCCTGCCAATCTTCAGTTCAATGAAGGGCCGTATGGCAATGCTCTGAATCAGTACACGAACCAGTGGCTCACGTCGCTGGATAGCTCGGTAACTCCGCTATACAGCCTCAGTAATCCCTTCCCGAACGGCTTTGTTCCATCCCTTGGAAACATCCTGCCGCAGGCTCAGAAGCTCATAATCGGCAACGCGCCATCGGCGCAGTTGGGTGCTACTCCATACCCGTACAACCTGCAATGGAACTTCACGGTGCAACGCCAGATGTGGGGCGGCATCGCAGTGGAAACCGCCTATTCGGGCGCCCACGGCGTTCACCTTCCCCGCGGAAGCTGGCAGGCCGACGCTCTTCCCACTCAGTACCTGTCGATGGGCTCGGCTTTGAACACCCAGGTACCTAATCCATTCTTCGGTCTGGTGCAGGTGGGGACCCTTTCTGCCGCCACCGTCAAGGCCGGCCAGTTACTGCTGCCCTTCCCGCAATACACGGGCGTATCGGAGAGTGGCGGCTATCTCGGCAATGCCACCTACCACTCGCTGCAGATGAAAGTGGAGAAGCGCTTCAGCGAAGGTGGAACCGTCCTGGCTGCTTATACTTTTTCAAAGCTGATCGGCGATGTGGAAAGCCTCACCAGCTGGCTCGATACGGGCGTCGGCTCATCGAGTCTGCAGGATCCAAATAATCTGCGGGCCGAAAAGTCTCTTTCAGGTTTCGATTCCCGCCAGCGCCTTACCCTGAGCTACGCGCTCGATCTTCCCATCGGCCAGGGCAAGAAATACCTGAACGGCGGTAGCGCGGTGGTTCAGAAAATCACCTCCGGCTGGACTATGAGCGGCACCAGCACTTTCCAGGCAGGCTTCCCGCTGGCGCTCACCGCCAGTCCCAACGTGACCGGCTTCAATCTGGGGCTGCGCCCCAACGTGATTGCCGGCTGCAACAAAGAAACTTCCGGCTCGGCACAGTCCAGGCTGACGAAATGGTTCAACACCTCATGCTTTGCGGTCCCCGCCGCTTACACGCTCGGCAACGAAAGTCGCACCGATCCTCAGCTTCGCGGACCGGGCATCGCCAACTACAACTTCTCGCTGTTCAAGAAGACACCGCTCACCGAGAGGTTCAGGCTGGAGTTTCGCGCCGAGATATTCAACCTGTTTAACCGGGTTCAGTTCGCCCAGCCGAACACAACCATCACTACCGCGGCGAATCCGACAACCGGCTATATTACGACGCAACTCAACCAGCCGAGACTCATACAATTGGCGTTACGACTGGTTTTCTGATTTCGGTGCTGATCGAAACCATTCCGCATCAGGCGGGGTCCGATAATCGGTGCCCCGCCTGGCGGACTTACCCGTTTCAGGCAGTGCCCGTAATATACTCACTGCAATTACATCTATGACTCGCCGTCAAGTTTTCCAGCTTGCCATGTCCCTCCCCGCAGCGGGCCTGTTCGATGACTTCCGAGCGCTCGCTGCCCCGTCGCTGAAGCGCGTCAAAATCACGAGCGTTCGCGCGATGCAGATAAAGAACATCGCGGGCAACTGCCTCATCCGCATCGATACCGACAGCGGTCTCGTCGGCTATGGCGAGGCTGGGGCCACGGGTCCCATGGCCCGCGCTCGCATTGCGACAATGCAGAACATGCTGATCGGCAAAGACCCGCTCGCCATCGAAGTGCATTTCCAGAACATGACTTCGCTGATGCACACCTACATGGCGCACATTCCTACCATCAGTGGCATTGACATCGCTCTTTGGGACCTCGCGGGCAAGATCACCGGTCTGCCCGTGTCCACCTTGCTGGGCGGCCCGTTCAGAGACTCGATTCGCATGTATTCACACGGTATCGGTCTGCAGATGCTCGACAAGAACTCCTGCCGTGACTTCGCCGCGCGAGTCAAAGCCATGCCGGAAGGTTTCAACGCCTTTAAGTGCTCCATCGACCAGCCACTCGGCGTACCGTCAGCGCGATTCACCTCCACACTGGATCAGGCTCAACTGCGCACTGTCGCGCGGGCGTTTAACAATGTTCGCGAAGCTTTTGGCGAGGACACCGAAATTGCCGTTCATTGCCACGACGAGTTCGATGAACCCAGTGCAGTCGGAATCGCAAAGGCGGTCGAACCGATGAATCCACTCTTCATCGAAGATTTGCTGACCCCGGCATGGTCGCCGGCATGGCTGTCCATCCGGCGCCAGATTCGCGTTCCGTTGCTCACAGGCGAGAAGCTCGAACTTCTGCACGGCTTTCAGCCGTTCATCGACAATCAAACCGTCGATGTCATTCATCCTGACTTAGCGTTTGCGGGCGGATTCACGGGCGTAAAGAAGATTGCCAACTACGCTTACGATTACAAGATGCCGGTTGCGCTGCACAACGTCGGCTCGCTGGTGCTGACCTATGCCAACGCGCATTTTGGCTCGTCAATCCACAACTTCTACCGCTCGGAAAGCCAGCTTGGCCGTGAAGGGCATTACATTGAAGGTATGGCGCTTCACCCTCCGGAGGTGAAGAACAGTCATCTCACCGTACCGACCACACCGGGACTTGGTCTCGAAATGAATCCTGATTTCCTGAAGAAGAATCTGGTCGATGGAGAAGAGTTCTGGGGTTGAAATCTTTATCCTCATCCTGGCTGGTCCGGTAGCCCCCTCGGCAATCACCCGGTCTGCTGCCCGCTGGTCGGGCAACACACGTTTCCTTGCTCGCGGATACTGTTCCGACCCGGAGTTCGGCATAATCCCGGTCAGACAGGCATTTGATGCTGTATCTGCGTACACAAGCGCATACTATGCGTGGCTTACAATAAGGTTCCCGAGGCTAAAATCGCCTCCACAGGAGATCTAGTTGACCGCTCATTCCAGGCACCCTCTCACGGACGTGATTGTAAAACGAGAAACAGAAATTACCAACCAGTGGCTCGAGGCGCAGGCCAGGAGCAGCAAGCGCATGTCGGCGGCTGAGCAGCAGGAGTCCGGCCGCAAATCACGCGAGTTCATGAGGGCGTTAAAGGCTGCATGCCAAACAGGGGACATAGAAAACATCACAGCCTCCGGGTGGGGTGAAGTTAGAGATATCCTGGTGGATTTCTCCGCCACTCGCGCCAGAGGCGGCTATACCCCTTCCGAAACAGCATCGTTCATCTTTTCATTGAAGCAGCCCCTGTTTGCAACTATCCGTGAGGAAACGGGGGATGACTCTGTCGGTTTCGGGGAAGCGATCTGGCAAGCCACCAGCTTGATAGACAAGCTTGGACTGTTCACGGTCGAAGCATTCCAGAAAACACGCGAGGACGTCATTTCCCGCCAGCAACAGGAACTACTTGAACTCTCCACACCCGTGGTGCGCCTCTGGGAAAACATTCTGGCGCTTCCCTTAATCGGAACGCTCGATAGTGCGCGCACGCAAGTGGTGATGCAGAACCTCCTGGATGCCATTGTCGAAACCCGGTCCGATTTCGCAATCATCGATATCACGGGCGTTCCGGTTGTGGATACTCTGGTGGCCCAGCACCTGCTGAAAACCGTCGCTGCCGCCCGTCTGATGGGCGCGGACTGCTTCATCAGTGGGATCCGACCTCAGATCGCGCAGACGATCATTCATCTTGGGGTCGATTTGGCGGGCGTAACCACCAAAGCTACACTCGCCGATGCCTTCGCGGTGGCGTTGCGGCGCAGTGGGTTGACAATCATCAACGAGGCTAAGGGGCACGGAGCGAAGTAAACGTGGAACGCATACCGATTCTAAAGATGGGCGAGTTCCTGCTCGTCACCATTCAGGTTGACATGCATGACAGGCTCGCCCTCACGCTCCAGGACGACCTGACGTCACAGGTTGTGAAGTACAGGGCCCGCGGCGTTCTGATCGACATTTCAGCTCT
>JAUZEU010000072.1 GCA_030838885.1 Bryobacterales bacterium
TTCTGCGCCTGGGTAATCACCGTAGCCTTCCTCGCCATCTACTACCGATACAAAGCCGCCAGCCTCAGCGTCTTTATCTTCCCGCTTGTATTCGTGATGACCCTTGTGGGCGCGCTTCGCAGCCCCGTCTCGCCCTGGTCCAACCCCGTTATGCGCAGCACGTTGCTCGCTGTGCACGTGGTGGCCTCCCTTCTGGGCTACGCCGCCCTATTGTTTACAGCGGCTGCCGCCGTCGTCTACCTTTTCCAGGAACGCCAGCTAAAACGCAAGCAGACCACCGGCTTCCACCGCGTCCTGCCGCCACTGGGCACTCTGGATGACCTCATCTCGAAATCCCTTGGCATCGGCTTCGGCTTTATCACCGCGGGCTTCGTCATCGGCAGTATCTGGGCCTTCGTTGACATGGGTACCCGCTGGATTGGCGACTCCAGCGTCACCATCTCCTTCGTCACCTGGGTCGTCTATCTCGCCCTCGTCTTTTTTCGCGTCAGCGCCGGCTGGCGGGGCCGCAAGACGGCTATCCTTTCTATCGTGGCGCTCGCTTGTTGCATGGTCACCTGGCTCGCCCATGCACAGCTGCAGAAACGTCTGCTGCAATGAGACTGCAGCTTACCGGCCTAAGCCACAAAACAGCTCCGGTACACCTCCGCGAGAAGCTCGCCATTGCCGAAGGCGCCTTGCCGCAGGCCCTGCAGGATCTTCAGAAGCTGGGCGCGTCCGAAGCCGTGGTTCTCTCCACCTGTAACCGCGTCGAGTTTCTGGTTTCTTCGCCGGACCACCTTGAGCCAGGCCCCATCGTTGACCAGTTCCTTTATGACTGGAAGGGCTCCGCCGCTCCGTTCGAAGGCCACATCTACCGTCTCGAATCGCGCGAAGCGATCCAGCATATGTTTCGGGTCGCCGCGAGTCTGGATTCCATGGTGGTGGGTGAGCCGCAAATCCTCGGCCAGCTGAAGGCCGCCTACGCCATCGCAAAAACAGAGGGCGCCGTGGGAGGCCTGTTGGAAACCGTGCTCACGCGGGCGTTCAATGTAGCCAAACGCGTGCGCTCCGAAACGGGCATCGGCCAGATGGCAGTGTCGGTCAGCTACGCGGCAGTGGAACTGGCGCGAAGCATCTTCACCTCGCTCAAAGGCCAGACGGTGATGATTGTCGGGTCCGGCAAAATGGGCGAACTGGCCGCGAAGCATCTGCACCGCTCGGGCGCTACCAGAATCCTGGTCACGAACCGAACTTACGCCCGCGCAGAGGAAATGGCAAAGCTGTTCAACGGCAAAGCCATCGAGTACACACGCTTCGCCTCCATGCTGCACGAAGTGGATATCCTCATCGCCTCCAGCGCCGCACCGCATTACATCCTGACACGCGAAGACATGCAGCGTGTGATCGCGCAACGCAAGAACCGCCCGATGCTGCTGATCGACATCGCCGTCCCGCGCAACATCGACCCTGGAGTGAACGAAATCGAGAGCGCGTTCCTCTACGACGTCGATGATCTGGCAGGCGTAGTCAACGCTAACCTTCACGAGCGCGGCAGGCAGGCCGAGCAGGCCGAAGTGATAGTCGTTCACGAAGTAGAGGCGATGATGGCGCGCCTCAAGCTCGAAGAAGTCACCCCCACCATCATCAGCCTGCAGGAACAGCTCGAAGATATCCGGGCTGCGGAAGTCGCGCGCACCTTACGACGTCTCCCGGGGCTCACCCCGGAACAACAGCAGCAGATCGAAACGATGACGAAATCCATCATCAACAAGATCGCCCACGGGCCAATTTCAGAACTGCGCCGCAACGCCGGCCAGCCCGAAGGCAGCCAGGCGATTGAGCTGATCCGCAAGGTCTTTCACCTGCACCCGTGATTGCAACCAGTTCGGGGCACGCGGATACCCGGCAGCGTCTGCCCTGAAAAAGCGAAAGTCCGCCTGACTAAATCCGCGCGAGCGCCTTGCGCGCAAGCGCTTCGGCAATTTCGGCTACGCGTTCCGCGTTTCCGAAGCCCGGCACAGAAACCATCAGGTAATCGTGTTCTCCGCGAATTACGTGTACCTGCGCACCCGAATCCCCGATTTCCAGCAGATAAGCGGACGTGCCCAGTCCTGCGATTTCTCTGACGGTAGCCCCGGCAAAGCTCGCCTTGAGGGTCTCAACCTCCGCTGCGATATCCAGCCGTTGTTCCGGCCGCTGGACAGTGAACGTGACCTCACCATAGCTTCCGGAAAATGTACAGCCAGCCCCCGGTCCCGTCAGGTCTTCCTTACCGTTCCCCACCGGGTGTGCAAGCTCCTGCCGAATCTCAGCGCGGGTAGCCAGCGCACAAGCTGTGTCTGTTCGCAGCGCAGCCGGTTTATGTGCAGGCACGCCGGCCGTGTTCGTTAGACCAGGCAGAACCAGCAACGCGATTGGGTTGAGCACACCCCATTGAATCTTTACCTACCGGCGCGGCGCTCAGTCCCGGTACTCAGATGTCTTTCGGGACCTTGATCGTTTCCGCTTCGATCACAATCGCCGATTCGGGCAGCGTCTGATCCTCCGAATCGATGTAGTCCACAAAGAACACCAGCCCCTTCACCGAGGCAAGATACCTGAATCTCCCTGTCGGATTGGAGCCGAAGAAGGTCTTCTTCTCGCTTTTGATAACCAGCGGTTCTGGTTCGAGAGCGATAGCACGAAGAAACTCGGCCCAGCTGACCTCCACCACGCCAAACGCCTGCGATGCCACTATGCGTCTGCGCTTTGCGGCCATCGCCGCCGCTGCACTTGCTCCTGCTGCCATACTTGTGATTATCGGCGATGTTGATGAACTCCGGGCCGGAAGTTGGGATATAGCAAAGATCCGAAGAGTTGACTTTCCTGACCCCCTTTTCAAAAATTCAGCTTCGCCGCGATCTGCGCGTTTTCGGGGCGAGTTCGCCTGACTGATGATCTGGCCGAAGCTTTGAAATTATTGAAGCCAGGTGAGGAGAGAAGCCTTGTTGAGAACGGCTCAAGAGACGCCGGGGAGCGCAGAAACAATGCCCGGGGCAGCATGGCTTAATCGGCTGCCGGGGAACGACATTGCCGGGGAACCGGGCGCGGCATTGCTGCCCGCTGACCGTCTGGGTCGTGGATGGATCGAAGATTTGGCCGAAGAACGGTGCCACCGGCACGGCCTAGCCGCCCCGGCGACGGGGCGGTAAGTGCCGGAGGGAAGAGCGGACAGGCTATATAGGTTCCGGCCGTCGGAAGCCTTTACTGAGATGGCGATTCCGGTCGCTTCGTTGGTGACGGTCACGAGGGCTCATGGTACGACTGCGCCGGATTATCGGCGGACGGTGCCAAGAATTCGCCTGTGATCCGTTTGCACAAAGGCCATATCGAACACAGGGCGAGCAGTTTCAATAGCATCGGCATAGAACAGATTTGCTGTCGTCACCGAGATGGCGGACAGGGAACGGGCGGCCCTTCGGAGGACCGGTGCCACATTAATTGGACGCAGGCTGTGCTTAGGTTCCGATTGATGCAGGTCGGCGAACGCGATAGAAGGGCGCTTTGCGTCACCCCGCCGCCAACGGCTGCGAGTAAGTCATTCCGGCAAGTGGCCGTAGAAGATTGTGGCAGCAGCGGGATACCTCGGTGGTATACCCGCTCCTTACCCCTGTTTAAACGGCAGGCCAGAACTTCTGGCGGTTTACATTGGCGTCATGCATATGAAGAGTTAGTTCAGACGGGCATTCCGCTGAGCGGATAAGCTGGTAAGTAAAGTCCAGCTTAGTTCCTTAATGCTTCTCCTCAGGTTTTCAAGAATGATAGCTTCTTCCCTCTCATCACAGGTCAACAACAAGATGGTGGCGGCATTCAATTGGTTATCTAAGCGCTTTACCCATTCATCACAAATCATCGGAGAGTTCCTCCACGGTAGCGAAAGTTCAGTCCATTACAAGTAGCACGGAAGCATCGCGAGGTTACGCCATAGTGACACTATCAGTACTTGCGTTTTCGTACTCATACGGCCTTTTTGCGACCAGTCCGGCGTTTACGAAGCGGGCAGCGGAGGTCCAAACCCTTACGTCTTTGGCCAGGCGATACAAGCTAAACCTGCTGGGGGCTTACTTGTAGATTTCGAGGTTTTGGGGGAAGGGTTTGGCGCTGTAAGTTATTGATTCTATGGTGGGCTCGAGAAGACTCGAACTTCCGACCTCTTCCGTGTCAAGTACCGGGTTGTCTCATCGATAACTAGTTTGTTATCAATAACATAGCAGAATAAAAACCGGACCCATTACCTTCCCAGCATCCGCTCTGGTTTAGCCTCCGTTTTAACTAGAACCCATAAGTTTACAGCACGCCACAAACACCGTTCAAATTTCAGGTAACGGGTCTGGTCAAAATGTTACCTGAAATCGGTAGAG
>JAUZEU010000080.1 GCA_030838885.1 Bryobacterales bacterium
CGGCAGCGGATTCCAGCCCGCTTTTCGCTCCGAAAGCGGCTTCAACGGGCGCATCGACACCCTCCAGGGCCGTGTCAATTACCTCGCCGGGAGGCACCACTTGCTCTCCGCAGGCTATGAGTTCGAACGCGAATACTTCGACACGCCATCCTCCGATAACAACCCGAATCCTGCCAGCCGCGTGAACTCCCGCGCGCAGGTTTCCGAGACCAGCAGTTCCTTTGACGCTCAGGATCAGATCCGCCTCTTTCATGACCGGCTGCAGATCTCGCTCTCCGGCCGTCTGCAGCGTTTTGGACTGAGTCAGCCGCAGTTCACCGGCACCGTTCCGGTCTACGCTGGCACCTCGGCCATCAGCCCGCCCGATGCCTATACGGGTGATGCGTCGGTGGCGTACTTCATCCGCTCCAGCGGGACCAAATTGCGCTCCCACGGCGGGAACAGCTATCGCAAACCGTCGCTTTATGAGCTCTTCGGAACATACTTCGGCGGCAGTTTCTTCTCCGCTTACGGCGACCCCCGCCTGAAACCCGAGCGTTCCATCGCGATTGATGGCGGCATCGACCAGTACTTCGCTTCCGACCGCCTGCGCCTCAGCGCATCTTATTTCTATACGCGCCTGCAACAGGTCATCGCCTTCGATTTCAGCGGCCTGATCAACCCGGCCACTGATCTGTTTGGCCGGTCCTCCGGTTATCGCAACACAAACGGTGGACTCGCTCGGGGAGCCGAGGTATCCCTCGAAGCAAAGCCCTGGCGCTCCACTCGCGTCCAGAGTTCCTACACCTATACGAATGCGCGCGATAAGGTCTCCGTCTTTGCCGATGGCACCCTGCAGTCGCCCCGCATCACTCCGCACACCTTTAGCCTAATGGTCCTGCAGCAGTTCGGCAAGCGCCTCGACGGTTCTTTCGAGTTCCTTGCGGCAAGCGACTTCCTCTATCCGCTGAGCCGCCGGACCTTCGTTTTCCCGGGTGCGCGCCAGGCCGCCGTTTCGCTCGGCTACACCCACCCCCTCACGGAACGGGTGAACCTGCGGCTCTACACGCGCTTCAACAACCTGACCAGCCAGCGCTATTACGAAGACGGATACCGCACACCGGGCAGATGGGGCGTTGGGGGGTTGACGGTCTCGTTCTGATGCCGGTACATCAGAATACCTGCGGCGAGTTTCGGGTAAAAGTCAGTGCTCTTGGCCGGCAGGAAACTGCCGCTCCGAGCCTGGGCTTCGATCTCGTCCAGCGAGAGTTCCTGAACAAGCAAAGCCATCTTCGCGCGTCCGGACTCCACCGCTTCCCTCGCGTTTTCGATGCTCCGGATCGGCTCCACCCGCACACCCTCCAGCAGGTGGTGGCGCATGTCCCAGGGGACGTCGATCCCAAGCAACTTCCCGTCGCCACAAAACAAACCCAAACGCGCCCGGCCCGATGGGGTCTCGGCCTGGAAGGCGGCGAGGTCCTGAATCGGTTGCGCCCCGCGCAGAACGAAGCCATCCTCCAGAACCAAACGGTGCGAGGGCAGGCTCCGCAGCGCCTGAGACCGGACCTGAATCGTCGCCAGATTCCAGCCCGCCGCGTACCGGTGATGTCCGTCAGCAAGAAACAGCTCTTTGTTTTCAAGTTCTTGCTGGACAGCTTCAATCCAAATGGATTCGGATTTTCGCCAGATCTGGTGCAGGCACCCGAAGCGGTCCAGCACCTCGAACGTCACGGGCTCGTTTGTTCGCAACAGAGGCGCGAGCCGGTTCTCCTCGTCATGGGTCCAAAGCCAGAGGCTGCCGGGGTCCGCCTGCCCGGCACGAAGTGCCTCAGCGCAGGCTGCCAGCTTATCGGGCAAAGTACCCTCATGCGGATACACCGGCCCGGCTTCCGCCCGGTCCAGCAGCCCCATTACGCCATCCCGAACGGATTCTCCGAAGCTCTGCCGGTAGATGAACAGAGCGGGTTCGGCATCCTGGACCAAAGCCTCGAGCCGCAGAGGACGCACCGGCTCCTCACCGGGAATGTAGATCGAACTCTGTTCGGGATCGGTAAACGCCCGAAAGGGCAGCAGCGCAGGCACGGTTTAGTCGCCGTCAGGATAGCAGGAGAGCCCCTTTGAAAGCCCGAGCTCTCATGGTCGCCGGCACGGCCTCGAACGTCGGCAAAAGCTGGATGACCACCGCCATCTGCCGCTGGCTTGTCCGCCAAGGGTACAGCGTAGCCCCGTTTAAGGCCCAGAACATGTCCAACAATTCGTACCCTTGCGCCGGGGGGGGAGAGATCGGGCGGGCTCAGGTCGCTCAGGCCGAAGCCTGCTTCCTGGAATCCGAGCCGGACATGAACCCGATCCTGCTCAAGCCGAACTCCGACACTGGCAGCCAGGTCGTGGTGAACGGCAAGGTCTGGCGCAACCTGCCGGCCCGCGAATACTACGGCCAGTTCCCCTGGCTGCTGGACCAGGTGCTGGCGGCCTATCACCGGCTCGCAGCGAAGCACGATTTCGTGGTGCTGGAAGGCGCGGGCAGCATCTCCGAACTGAACCTGAAGCCGACCGACCTGGTGAACCTCGGCTTGGCCACGCGCCTCAATGTTCCCGTCCTGCTGGTGGCCGATATCGACCGCGGCGGCATCTTCGCCTCCATCGTGGGCACCTTCGCACTGCTGGACGAGAACGAACGCTCGCTGGTCCGCTCCTTCGCCGTGAACCGGTTTCGGGGCGATCCCGCGCTGTTCGAGACCGGGGTCGATCTGCTGGAAACCCACACCGGCAAGCCCTGCATGGGTGTATTCCCGTACCTGCACGACGCGCCGCTCGACCCCGAAGACGGCGTCGATTTTGATGGCGTCGGCGAAGCCGATTCGGATATCGGCATCATCGCCCTCCCGCACATCTCCAACATCTCGGACTTCCGCCTCATCCCCCACGCCCGTCGCATCCAGCGGCCGATTGACGCGCACCTGCCGTGCGTGATGATCCCCGGCACAAAGAACACCCTGGGCGACCTCGCCTGGCTGCGCAAGACCGGCCTCGCCGACTGGATCCTCGACCAGCACCGCCAAGGCGCGAAGATCATCGGGATCTGCGGCGGTTATCAGATCATGGGCGACCGTATCGACGACCCGCTCGCGATGGAATCGGCGCACGGATCAGCCGAGGGTCTGGGCCTGCTGCCGGTCCGGACCGTACTGGCAGCCGAGAAGACCACCCGGCGCGTCTCCGCGAGAACCCCTTCCGGCATAGAATTCGACGCCTACGAGATCCACCTCGGAGTCACCACGGCCAGGGGCGATCCGTTCGCAACCCTGCGGGACGGCACTCCGGACGGCATTCGAACCGCGACCTGCACTGGCACCTACCTACACGGGGCTCTCGAAAATCCGCAAGTGCTCGGTGAACTCCTGGGCCGCACCATCGCCCCCCTGCCCAGCCGCGAATCGACCTACGAAGCGCTCGCCGACTGGTTCGAAGCCAACGTGAACCGCAAGCGTTTCGAGGAGCTGTACCTGTGTTCGTAAAGCCCTGGGAACTGCTGGCCGGCGTAGCCCTCGATCTGGTCATCGGCGATCCCCAATGGCTGCCTCATCCTGTGCGCGCGATCGGCTGGCTCGCGACCACTGCAGAGCGATTCTGGCGCGGCACGGGCCTGCCCCTCCGCCTGGCCGGAGTACTGTTCTGGCTTACCGTAACCGGCGTCTCTGCCGCCGCTGTCTGGCTCACCCTGCCGTGGGCCAACGTCTACTGGATTTACGCCCTGCTCGCCTGCCGCGATCTCGATGTAGAAGCCACCCGCGTCATCCGCGCACTCGAACGCGACGACATGCCCGACGCCCGCCTCAAGCTCTCCCGCATCGTGGGCCGCGACACGGAAGCGCTCGCCGAACCTGAAATCCTCCGCGCCACCATCGAAACCGTGGCCGAGAACCTGGGCGATGGCGTGATCGCTCCGCTCTTCTACCTCGCCGTCGCCGGCCCCGTCGGAATGGCGGCCTACAAGGCCATCAACACCCTGGACAGCATGGTGGGTTACCGCAACGACCGGTATCGCGACTTCGGCTGGGCCTCGGCCCGCATCGACGACGTCGCGAACTTCCTGCCCGCGCGCCTTACTGCCCTGCTGATCTGGCTGGCCGCGCTGATCCCCGGATTCAACGCTGCACGGGCTTTCGAAATCACCCTGCGTGACGGCGGAAGTCAGCCCAGCCCGAACTCCGGATATCCCGAAGCCGCTGCTGCCGGAGCACTCGGCGTGCAACTGGGGGGCCTGAACTACTACCGCGGCGTGCCCAGCCGCAAACCAACGCTGGGAGACGCCATCGTTCCGCTGACCCGCGCCGCCTTCCAGCGAACCCGGATCCTTCTCTACGCATCCGAAGGCCTCTGTGTGTTGGGGTGCCTCGCATGGCGGTAACTCATGGCGGCGACATTTTTGCGGTCGCCCACGCACATAACTGGGACTGGCACGACATCGCCGACTTCAGCGCCAGCATCAACCCGCTCGGCCCGGCGCCAGGAGTGAAGACCGCGATCTGTCAGGCTGTCGACCGCATTGTGCACTATCCGGACACCGAATCCACGCACCTGCGGCAACTCCTGGCGAAGACCTGGAATCTTCACGAAGACCAAATCCTGCTGGGCAACGGAGCCACGGATCTCATTTTCTTTATGGCGCGAATACTTAAGTCGGTGACTCTCGCAACCCCGGTCTTCACGGAATTCCATCACGCGTTCCCCACCGCGGACCTTGCCCGACTGGACGAGCCTTCCACATGGCCCGGAAGCGGTGTCCTGGTTCTGACGCGCCCGGCAAATCCGACCGGACACAGCGTCCATCTCGATGTCATCGAAACGTATCTGAAGTGCACCGGCGCTACCGTCATCATCGACGAGTCATTCCTCGAATACTCCGGCCTGCCATCCGCCGCGACACTTCTGGATCGTTACCCCCAACTCCTCATCCTGCGCTCTCTGACGAAGTTCTACGCGCTGCCAGGCGCAAGAATCGGAGCCCTCATCGGCAGAGCCGAAACGCTGCGGAAATGGAAAGCCGCCCGTGAGCCCTGGCAGGTAGGCGTCTTCGCCGAGGCCGCCGCCGTTGCGGCTGTCAGCGATACAGAACACGCCGCTCGCTCCATTGCTTTCATGCAAACTGAACGCGCCTGGCTTCAGCAGCAACTGCGAACCGGGCCAAGCGACGCAAACTTCCTGCATGTCCGCCTCAACTACTCCGCCGCCGCACTGACCGAACACATGCTCACCCGCAAGATCCTGATCCGAAACTGCGCGGACTGGCCCGGACTAGCCGGCCAATCCATTCGCATCGCTGTGCGCCGCCGCGATGAAAACGAACGTTTACTGCAAGCCTGGAGAGAATTCGAATGCGCCTGATCCTGCTGTTGCTGCTGACTCTGAACGCCTGGGCTACCGGCGGTCAGCGTATTATCTCCACAGCGCCCAGCATCACCGAAACCCTGTTCGCGATGGGTCTCGGACCAAGAGTCGTTGGCGTAACCATCTACTGCAACTACCCGGCTGAAGTCCTCAAGCTTCCCAGGATCGGAACGCTGCTCAAGGCCGATGTGGAAGCGATCATCGCCCTCCACCCGGATCTCGTCGTCGTGCTGAAACAGCCGAACCAACTGGCAGAACAACTGACCCGGCTGCACATCCCGTACATTGAGGTGCAGAATCAGAACCTGGACGGTGTCTATGCTGCCGCGCGAAGTATCGGCGCTGCTGCGAATGCGGGCGCTGCCGCTGAACGCCTGATCCACTCGATGCAATCCGAACTTCAAGCCGTCGCCAGGCTGGCAGCCGGCCGCCCCAAACTATCGGTTGCATTCATCGTAGGGCACACTGCCGGTCGCCTGGAAGGAATGATCGCCGGGTCTGGCGCCTCCTATTTTTCCGACCTCATCAATACGGCCGGAGGCACGAACGTGTTCTCAGATGCCGTAACGCCCTACCCTAAGATTTCACTGGAAGAAGTGATTTCCCGCAATCCCGAGGTGATCCTGGAACTAAGTGGCGAAGGCCCGGTGAAACAGGAAGAAGTAGTCGAAGTCTGGAGCACGCACCGTACCCTGAAGGCCGTTGCCGCGGGCCGCGTATATGCAATCCCGCCTGGCCCGACACTCATCCCCGGGCCCCGCGCGCCCGAAGCAGCCCGAACCGTCTTGTACCTGCTCCATCCGGAACTCAAGCGGTGAGTTCCCTGTTCCAACTCGAAAACGCCAGCGTGAAATACGGAGAGGCGGAAGTTTTGAAGCCCGTATCGCTGACCGTGCACGCGGGCGAGTTCATCGCCATCGCGGGCCCCAACGGCGCTGGCAAATCAACCCTGCTCTCCCTGTTAGCCGGGCTCAACGCGCCCTCATCCGGCACGTGCCGCTTTGTTAATACGCCCGCGCACAAGTGGCCTCGGCGCGACTTCGCCCGCCGTGTCGCCGTAGTGCAGCAATCCGAACCTTCTGTCTTTCCGTTTACCGCCGAAGAAGTCGTCTGCATGGGCCGCATGCCGCATCGCAAGGGCATGTACGAATCCGAAGAAGACCACGTCGCAGTTGCGAAGGCCCTGGACACTACCGGCATGACCGCCTTCGCCCAGCGTGAATTCCGCACTCTCAGCGGCGGCGAGAAACAGCGAATTCTGCTGGCCTCTGCACTTGCCCAGTCACCAGAGGTTCTGCTGCTCGATGAACCCGCCGCTCACCTGGACTTACAGCATCAGGTCCAATTACACCAGTTACTCCGGGATCTTAGTCGCAAGGGGTTACTTATAGTCGCCGTCACGCATGATCTGAACCTCGCCGCAGCGTACGCCACGCGCCTTCTCCTGATGCATGAAGGCCGCATTCGCGCGGACGGAATGCCCGCCAGCGTACTCAATTCCGACTTACTCCAGGAAGTGTTCCACGTCCACATAGAGTTACACCGGCGCGCGTCCGGGCAGCCCTGGTTGTTGTATGGAGAATAAGAGCGCGCGCTGGGCTTTCGCGCTGATCTTCTCCGTTTCGGCCATGATCATCTCCGGGCTGATCGCCGTACTTGCCGGCTCTCACCACCTGAACCTCACGCGCGCCCTGCACGGCGTCTCTCCGGATCATGAAATCCTGATGGAATTGCGGCTCCCCCGAGCCTTACTCGCGCTCTGGACCGGCGGTGCACTCAGCCTCTCCGGTGTCCTCTTTCAGGCCCTGCTGCGGAACCCGCTTGCTACACCAGACACTCTCGGCGTGTCCAGCGGCGCATCGCTGGGGGCTGTGCTGGCTATCTTCTTCGGATGGGGCGCCAGAGGCGGCATCTCCGGAGTCAGTGTCGCGGCCTGTGTGGGCGCCGCCGCGGTGCTGGTCCTCGTAGTCTCGGTCTCGTCAGACAGAGGCAAGGTCTCATCTATCGGACTTCTTCTTGCCGGGATAACCATCAACGTCATCTGCGGGGCAGCCATCGTGTTCCTGGCGAATCTGGTTGGCTTCCTGAAATCCTTCGCAGTCACGCGGTGGCTGATGGGCGGGCTCGATCCGCCTGAATACTCCACACTGCTCTGGCTGACCATCCTCCTGACACCTGTTGTGCTCCTCGTCCTCTGGCATGGCCGCGAGTGGAATGTGCTCGCCGTGGGAGACACGTGGGCCGCTACCCGCGGTCTCTCCACCACCCGCCTGCTACTGCTCGGTTGCATCGCAGGCTCCATCCTCACCGGAGCCGTTACCGCGCTCACCGGACCGATCGGCTTTGTCGGCCTGATCATTCCGCACGCCCTGCGGATGTGGCTCGGTGCGGACCATCGCATTCTTGCGCCCTGCTCATTCCTTCTCGGGGCGGCCTTCGTCGCCATATGCGACGTCTTCGCACGAACCATTCTGGCCCCGGTCGAAATCCCCGTAGGCGTGATTACCGCACTGCTCGGCGGACCCTTCTTTATCTGGATGCTGCGAAGCCGTCGCGCGGGAATTCGCATATGATCCTGATCGGTGGTGGAAGCCGCAGCGGCAAGAGCAGGGCCGCGCTACAGATGCTGCGCGCTGCCGGCCGGCGCCTCGGCTTTATCGCAACGGCGGAACCCTGGGATGATGAGATGTGCGAACGCATCACGCGCCACCGCGAAGAGCGCGGACCCGCCATCACCACCTGGGAAGAGCCTCTTGCCGTCGCCCGCCGCATTCAGGCCGAAGACGGAAATTACGATGCGATCCTGGTGGACTGCCTGACGCTCTGGCTGAGTAACATCATGCTGGCCGAAACCTTCGACGTGGAAGCGGAGTGCCGTGCGCTCGTGGAATCCGCTGCCGGTGCCAGCACCAAAGTCATCCTGGTGACCAATGAAGTGGGCTGCGGTATCGTTCCCGAAAACGCACTCGCCAGGAAATTCCGCGACGCTGCAGGCTGGCTGAATCAAATGGCAGCCGAGCGCGCCACTGAAGTTCACTGGATGATCTTCGGAGTAGGGCTGCGGATCAAGTGACAAAGCGCTTCCTGGCTGCGCTGCAGTTCCTGACCGTCTTGCCCATACGAGGCAGCACGGCAACACCTGGCCAGGCCGCCATCTTCTTCGCGATCACCGGCGCGCTGCTGGGCACGTCCGCAGGCGCCGTATTCCTTGCGGCCAACCCCGGTATGGGCCGCTCCACAGCCGCGCTTCTGTCCATCGGGTGGCTGCTCTTTCTAACTGGATGCCTGCACGAAGACGGACTGGCCGATGTAGCCGATGCCGTCCGCGCAGGCCGGACGCGCGAGAAGGTCCTGGCGATTCTCAAGGACAGCCGGATCGGCACGTACGGCGCACTGGCATTGATCGTTTCGCTCCTCTTACGCTGGCAGGCACTGGCTCAATCCCCCGTGAACCCCGTTCTTGGTCTCGCCGCAACACTCGCCATTTCAAGATCGGCGATGGTCGTCCTCGCAGCCACCACACCATCCGTCAGCGATGGTCTGGGCCGAGCCTTCGCCGCAGAGATCTCCCAACCTGTGCTGTTGATAGTCGCGGCCCAGGCCCTGGCATTCTCGCTGCTTGCAGGGTGGGCGCACGCCATAGCGATGACGCTCGCCAGCGCCCTTACAATCCTGCTGGCGCGCACATGGTTCCTTCGCCGCCTCGGCGGTGTCAACGGAGACTGCCTGGGCGCAACCTGCCAGGCAGTCGAAACACTCAACCTGGTGATCCTCGCATGGCGACACTCTACTTAATTCGCCACGGTGAACCGGAATTTCGAGGAGTATTCCTTGGCCAGATGGATTCCCCTCTCTCCGCTGCGGGCCACGCCCAGGCAAAGGCCGCGCTGCAAAGCTTAGAGGTAACTCTCACCTACACCAGCCCCCTGCCACGTGCCAGACAAACCGCCGAATACTTAACAAGTCGGCAAATAATCGAAATCCAGGACCTTCGCGAACTGGACTACGGCGAATGGACCGGAAAGACCTGGACCGAAATAGAAACAAACTGGTCCGATCTGGCCAGCCAAAAATCGGCCGACTGGCTCAACATCACCCCACCAGGCGGTGAAACGTGGAACGAACTTCTGCAGCGCGTCGGCGCAGTCTGGACCATCATCCACAGCGGCCCCGAACCCTGCGCCGTAGTCGCGCACCAGGCCGTCAACGCCGCGCTTGCCAGTCTCCTGACCCAAACAGACCCGCTGCACTTCGCGCAGCAATACGGAGAGGTCCTACGCATTGAGTACGCTTGAACAAACGCTCGCGACCATCCCCCGCACGCCACCTCAAGGCATAGCCGACGCCGTGCGCGAACGCTGGGATTCACTCACCAAACCCCGCGGCAGTCTGGGCCGCCTGGAAGAAAGCATCGTCCGCCTCGCAGAAATTCAGAACACCACAAAACCCACCACCGAACGCCGCGCCATGTACGTCTTCTGCGGCGAACACGGCATAACGGAAGAGGGCGTCAGCCTCTACCCTTCCGTGGTTACCCGCGAAATGGTGAAGAATTTCGTCCGGGGCGGCGCTGCCATCAACGTGCTCTGCCGCCACCACGCCATTCAGACCTTCGTGGTGGATGCGGGAGTCTCCGGGCCGAAGTTCGAAGGCACGCTGGACCGCCGCATTGCCGAAGGCACCAGGAACTTCCTTCACGGTCCAGCCATGTCGCGCGGACAGGCGCTGGCTGCCATTGAGAGCGGTATCGAACTCGCAGGGGAGGCCGCCGAGCGCTTCGATATTACCGGAGTCGGAGAGATGGGCATTGGTAATTCCACCTCCGCCAGCGCGATACTGTGCGTCTTTACGGGTGCGACGCCCGACGAAGCAACAGGCCGCGGCGCGGGTCTCGACGACGCAGGCCTCGCGCACAAATGCAACGTCCTCACCGCCGCCCTTGCGAAGCACGCCTGCGACGCCGCCGATCCTCTTGCCGTTGTGTCGGCCTTCGCCGGATTCGAGATTGCCATGATGGCCGGCTTCATCCTGGGCGCGGCGGCCCACAAACTCCCGGTAGTCATCGACGGCTTCATCAGCGGCGCGGCATTCCTGATCGCACGCGCCTTCTACCCTGCCATAGCGGCCCATGTCTTCTTCGGGCACCGCTCCGCCGAACACGGCCATGCGCGCCTGCTCGAAACAGGCCACGCCCCGCTGCTCGACCTCGGAATGCGCCTCGGCGAAGGTACCGGCGCAGCGCTCGCAATTGGCCTGCTGACTTCGGCTGTGAGCCTCTATCGCGAAATGGCCACGTTTGCCGAAGCTGCAGTTTCAGACACAAACCAGAAAGAGAGCACAAGTAAATGAGCATCGCGACCAAACGAGGAGACGGCGGTCAGACCGGTCTGCCAGGCGGCGTCAGAGTTTCAAAAAGCGACGCGCGCGTGGAGTGCTACGGCACCATCGACGAACTCATCTCCCAAATGGGCTTCGCCCGTTCCATCACCAAAAACGAAGAAGTTCACGATCTCGTCAAAGACATCCAGCGAGAACTGTTTAGAGTCGGCTCCGCTATCGGCACCGCCCCTGGCTCGCGCAAGCCCGCCCCGGAAATCACCCTCGAAATGGTGGATGCGCTGGAAGCGCACGTCCATCGGATCGAAGCATTGCCCGGCATTCTCGGCGACTGGTCGCTCCCCGGCGAAGTGCCTGATTCCGCCGCGATGGATGTGGCGCGAACGGTATGCCGTCGCGTCGAACGACTCGCCGTCCGCCTGTTCGAAGAGGGCGTCTTAACCAACCCGAATATCCTCTCGTACCTCAACCGCCTCTCGGACCTGCTTTGGCTCTTCGGACGCCAACTCGAACTCGAGGCCGGCGTTAATGCGGCCCTCCGCCCCGCAGACAAACCAGGCAACCGCTGGTCACGTGCCTGGTGATTCCGCGTCTCGTTATAGCCGGAACCAACAGCGGCGCTGGCAAGACCACGGTGACAGTCGGGCTCTGTGGCGCGCTCCGTCGCCTCGGCCTGAAAGTCTCCCTCTTCAAATGCGGACCCGACTATCTCGATCCCACGTACCACCACCGCGCCTCCGGCCTTCGCAGCCAGAACCTCGATGGCTGGATGATGGGCCGCGACGCAGTTCTCAGCACCTTCACCAACGCGTCACGCGCTTCCGACATCGCGCTGATCGAAGGAGTGATGGGCCTCTTCGATGGCGTGGGTTCAGACTCCGATACGGGCTCAACCGCCGAGATCGCCAAATGGCTGGGTGCTCCGGTCCTGCTGGTGGTGGATGCTGCCGGCATGAGCCGCAGCATCGCCGCCATGGCCTTGGGCTTTGCAACCTTCGACCCTGCCCTCAACGTCGCCGGTGTGATCTGCAATCGGGTCGGCAGCCGCGGTCATCTGGAAATCTTGCAGCAAGCCTCTGCTCAGGTGCCGGTCGTTGGTGGCCTTCCCCGCGATGAATCAAGCTCCTTCCCGGAACGCCACCTCGGCTTGCGCACCGCCAGCGAAGGCGCACTCCCCACCGCCCTCTTCGATACCTGGTCCGATCACGTCGCCGGCTGGTGCGATGTCGACAGGATACGCCGGATCGCCAACTCAGCTGCGCCAATCGAACACTCGACGCAATCCAGCGACATCCGGCACCCAACCCGCTGCCGCATCGGCATCGCCGTCGATGACGCGTTCCACTTCTACTACGACGAGAATCTCCGTCTTCTCCAACAGTTCGGCGCCGAATTAATTGAGTTCTCTCCGATTCACGACGATCACCTGCCCCGGGTAGACGGGCTCTATATCGGCGGAGGCTATCCCGAAGTCCACGCCCAGGCACTTACCGGCAACGAATCAATGCGCCGTGATATCCATGCGTTCTGCTCGTCGGGCAAACCGGTGTACGCAGAGTGTGGCGGTCTGATGTACCTCTGTACTGCAATCGGCCAACTCGACGGCACACACCTCCCAATGGTGAACTGGTTTGGCGCCGACGCCATCATGAGCGATCGCCTGCAGGCCCTGGGGTACGTGGAAGCGATCACCAGCACCACTACTTTCATGGGGTCTGCGGGAAAAAAGTTCCGGGGACACCAATTCCGCTACTCCACGCACGAATGGCATACCTCGCCTGAAACCACCTATTCGTTCAGCAATCGGCGCAGCGGCAGCCGTTCTGATGAAGGCTATTCCTGCGGCAATGTCATTGGTTCCTATATACATGCCCATTGGGCTTCGAACCCGAGCCTCCCACAGTCGTTCGTTGAGTCTTGTGCGCTGGCTGTCCCGACGCCCAAACAGTACTGAATAATGCAATGGCGGTGCATCTGCCCTTGATGGTACGAATGATCCCTCTCGCGGCCAGGCGGACCAAAACGCATGATTGGAAAGCAGTTCTGCGTCTCTGGCGGAGCAGGCTGAACCGGCGGCGTGGATTCATCATCGCATCCGTTGCGACTCCCGCAATCCTGGCCGCAATCGTGATCGGCGGCCTCTACCACCACTACTCCCGATGGACAGATGAGCAACTGCGCGGAGGTGCGTTCCAGCATTCTGTAGACATCTACGCGTCACCTCTTGTGCTCAGTGAGGGCGACGGGTTCACTGCCCCTGAACTTGCCACCGTCCTTCGGCAGGCGGGCCTAGCGGAATCCGGCACCGGCCACCCCGGCACTTTTCGGATGAACTCCGGATCTGCCGAAGTGTTTGCCGCAGACGGTTCGCACACCGTTCCGGTCAGAGTAACGATGGCGGACAATAAGCGCATTACCCGGCTCGACGTAAATGGCCGCAACACGAAGACATGGACTGCGGGTTATCCGTTAATGGCCAGTCTCACCTCCAGCCGTGAGGTCTCCGGACGCGACAAATCCGACCGCGAACGGCGTCACATGATTACCTTCAGGGAGATTCCGCCCGTGCTGGTTCACGCGGTGGTTTCCGCTGAGGATAAGCACTTCTTCCAGCATGGTGGCCTCGATCTGCCCCGTGTGGCAAAGGCGGCCTGGGTAGACTTCCGCGAAGGGCGCAAAGAACAGGGCGCATCAACGCTGACCATGCAACTGGTCCGTGGCCTCTGGCTTCAGCCGGAGAAGCAATGGAAGCGTAAAGTCGCTGAAGCCATGATGACCATTCATCTGGAACGGAAATGGACGAAGGAAGAGATATTCCAGACATACTCGAACCAGGTCTTTCTTGGCCGCCAGGCGGCCTACAGCATTCACGGCTTCGCTGAGGGTGCGCGGGTGTTTCTCGGCAAGCCGCTCCGCGACCTGTCGATCTCTGACGCTGCCCTGCTGGCCGGCATGGTGCAGAGGCCCAGCTTCTTCAATCCATACCGTCATCCCGACCGGGCCAAAGACAGACGCGACCTTGTACTGTCACTCATGCGCGACAACCACTACATCACCGTTGCGCAGTACAGCGAAGCGGTGGACCAGCCTCTCCATCTCGGGAGCGCTGCAGAGAGGGACGATTCGTTCGGCGAGCCTTATTTTCTGGACCTGCTGAATGACGAGATCCAGGAAATGGATCAGCCCGAGGGAGCGGCGAAGAAAGTATATACGACCATCGACCTGAACCTGCAGCGCGCAGCGGGTGAAGCGATCGCGGCCGGGATGGCAGATGTAGATAAGCTGCTGGGGAAGCGTTATGGCAAGATGGCCGGCAGAGCAGAGGCGGCCCTGATCGCACTCGATCCGCATACCGGTGAGATTAAGGCATTGGTGGGAGGCCGCGACTACGCGAAGAGTCAGTTGAACCGCATCGTATCGAAGCGCCCGCCCGGCTCGGTATTCAAACCCTTCGTATACGCGGCGGCTTTGAACACCGGGGTCAACGGGGCACAGACGGTTTTTACTCCCGCCAGTATGGTGGATGACTCGCAAACAACTTTCTGGTTCGGTGGTAAGTCCTATCAGCCCTCCAACTTTCATCAGGAGAGTCTTGGCGAACTGACCCTGCGCCGCGCGCTCGCGAAATCCGATAATGTTGCCGCTGTGAAGGTGGCAGAGGAAGTAGGCTTCGGTTCCGTGGTCGCGATGGCGCGCCGGGCGGGCCTGAATAAAGACATCATGGCGACCCCTTCCGTGGCTCTGGGTTCTTACGACGTGACGCCGTTAGAAATGGCCGGCGCGTGGACCACCTTCGCGAACGGAGGTATGTGGGTGAAGCCTCAGATGGTGAATCAGATTCGAAACGGTGACGGCGCTACCATTCATACACAGCAGCGCGAAACCAGCCAGGCGCTGGATCCGCGCGTCGCCTATCTCATGGTGAGTATGTTACAGGAAGTGATGCGCTCCGGCACCGCCGCCGGTGTTCGGTCGCGCGGCTTCCTGCTGCCTGCCGCAGGTAAGACGGGCACGTCGCATGACGGATGGTTTGCCGGCTTCACGTCGCAGTTGCTGTGTCTGGTTTGGGTTGGCTTTGATGATTACCGGGAACTGAATCTGGAGGGTGCGAAATCCGCCCTGCCCATCTGGACGGAGTTCATGAAGAAGGCGTCTCGCTTTGGCGCGTATCGGAACGCAGTGGAGTTTCCGAAGCCGAACGGTATCAGCTCGATGCGTGTGTGCGATGACAGCGGAATGATGGCCGATGATTTGTGTCTGGATACTCACAACGAGGTGTTCGTCACAGGTACAGAGCCCAAAGAGCCATGCGACTTTCACGCGCCAAGAACGGTGTTGGTGCCTGTGATCAATCCGTAGATCAAACCAAGGCCATACGCCGCACTCCCACGCCGATTCCCGCGCCCAGAATCGCCGGTACATAACCGAACAACGCCACCCAGGGAAGACCCGTGCTGGCTGGATACGGCGCGCTCAGAACAGAGAAGTGCACCAGCATCTCTGCCACGAAAAGCGACGCACCGGTAATAATGCCCGTGTAGACGACCATATCAGGGAATACTGCTGCCACCAGGGCACTGACAATCAACACGAAGCCCAGCACAATCGGCAGTTCATCCGTGTGGGTGTGCGCCCAAATCAGGAATCCAGTGGCAAGCATCAGGCCAAGCCAGTAGAGGCTTTTCATGCTTTACACTGTAAAGTAGTTTGAAAATACGTGTCAAGCTCTGGAACGATTCGTGCTCCGGTATCGTACGTTCAAAGGAGAGGTTTCTATGACTGACCAGGAACGTCAACTGCTCGAACACCTTGCCGACCGCATCCAGAAGGCCCCCGCGCCACAAATCGACCGCGACGCTGACGAATTGATCAGGCGAAAGATCGGCAGCCGCCCTGACGCGCTGTACATTCTGACGCAGACGGTTCTGATTCAGGAGATCGCGCTGAACCAGGCGATGCAGCAAATCGAACAACTCAAACGCCAGCAGCCCCAGTCAAGCTTTCTGGGCAACGCGCCGCCACAGGGATCGGCCCAAAGTGGGCCACAGGGGGCGCCGCAGGGAGGAACGGCGTGGGGTCAGAACAGACCGGCCCCGCCCCCTTCCGGATATCGTGCCAGCAGTTACCAAAGCGGTTCTAATCCGCCGCCCACACCAGCTGCCTCACCGGCGCCACCTCCGCTTCCTGACTACGGTGGGCAGCAGCAGCCATCACGATTCTCCGGCTTTCTGCAAAACGCCGCGCAAACGGCTGCGGGTGTCGTGGCAGGTGAAGTGGCCTTCTCAGCTCTTTCTTCACTGTTTGGCGGCCATCATGGAGGTTACGGCGGAGGCGGCGGTTTCCTTGGTGGCGGCGGCAGCTTTGTTTCACCCGGCTCCGAGACGATCATCAACAACTACTACGAAGGTGATCGGGGCAACGAAAACAGCGGCCGGCAATTCGCCTCTGAGAACGATACGAGCGATTACTCACGCGACGACTCGGCAAGCAGTCTGGCGAACGACGTCCCGGATGACCCTTCATACGACTCAACAGACGACTCGACAGACGATACCCAGGATGTTTCGGATGACATCGACGACAGCTCGTCATATGATGATGGCTCGGACTCTGTCGACGTATGAAGTCATCCCTTATCGCCCTTTTCCTTTTCGCCACAGTCACATTCGCCCAGCCCAATCCTGATTGGCACCGCGCCATAGCGCCTTTCCGGATCGCCGGCAATCTCTACTACGTCGGCACCGCCGACCTCGCGATCTACCTGGTCCATACACCCCAGGGAAACATTGTGATCAATACGAACTTCGAACAGGACGTTCCCGCCCTGAAGAAGAGTATTGAGCAACTGGGCTTCAAATACGCCGATACGGCGGACCTGCTGATCAGTCACGCCCACGGCGATCACGATGGCGGCGTTGGCCTGGTGCAGCGTGAAACCCACGCGAAGCTGATGGTCATGGCGCAGGATGTGCCTGACGTGGAAAGCACAGCCAAAGGGCGGCCCGGCGCACACGTGGATCGAGTTCTGCATGACGGCGATGTGGTAGAACTGGGCGACGCCAAACTGACCGCGCATCTGACGCCTGGCCACACCAAAGGCTGCACCACATGGACGATGCAGGCGAACGAAGGCGGGCGCAATCTCAACGTGGTCATCATCGGCAGCCCCAATGTGAACGCGGGTTATTATCTGGTGGGAAACAAGACCTATCCGCAGATCGCAGACGACTACGCGAAGACTTTCGCCGTCTTGAAAAGCCTGCCCTGCGATGTCTTTCTGGGCGCGCATGGCGCATACTTCGGCATGCTCGGGAAGCTGGAAAAGTATAAGGCGGGCGACACCGCCGCCTTCATCGACCCCGCCGGATACAAAGCCTATATCGCTGAACGGGACCAGACCTTCCGCGATGAATGGGCCCGGCAGCAAAAGAATCCCGGCACACCGAAGCAGTAACGGGGGCTAAGACGTACGCCGTCGCAGGCCCCTTGCGAGATACCAGACCGTCAGGATATTCAGTACCAGAATCCCGATGCGAGGCCAGGTGCGGCGCTCCCAGATTTCGTAGCATTCCAGCGGAATGAAGAGGGCCGTGCTAATCACGGTGAGATATTCGGCCCAGTGCTTGCGCTTCAGCAGGCCAATCCCCTCGGTCAGATATAAACCGGAGTAGACAAACGTACCTGCGCTTAGCTCGCGCAACTGCTTCGGCGTAACCCGGAAGATTCGCACCAGCAATCCGTGCAGATGGCGGTTGTCAGGATCCATACGGAACACTTCAATCCAGTGCGTCACCGTGGCTTCGATGTCGCGATGAAGCAGCCTCAGCAAACCAACCGCAACGATGAACAACGTGATGCCCTTCGCAAGTTTGAAGAGCCCGATCAGCGTAAGCCCCACACGGCTGTTTTTCATATCGCCATTCCAGATTAGAATGTCCTCTATGGGAAACGGGACGGCGACTACCGAAGTTCAATTGCAGGACCTGCGGGGCATTGGCAAAAAAATGCTGGAGGACTTCCACCTCCTCGGCATAACATCGGTGCGCGATTTGAAGTCGCAGAACGCGCGGGCTCTTTACGAGCGCATGTGCAGGATCACCGCAACCAGGCAGGATCCCTGTGTCCTTGACACCTACCGCTGCGCGATCGAACAGGCCCGCGATCCGAATCTGCCCGAAGAGCAAAAAGACTGGTGGTACTGGTCGCGAATCAGGAAGACGGCCGCAAAGACAGCCGCTTCCGTGCGGCGCGCACCAGTTGCGCCGCGGCCCCCGGCGTCTGAGCTGTAGCTGTAAGATGCCCCATCTTACGCCCCGGCCGAGCTTCAGTCTTTCCGTACAGGTGCAGCTTCACATCGGGCAGTGCGATGGCTGACGTCCAGTCGGGGTCGCCCTCGCGCCAGATGTCTCCCAACAGGTTCGCCATCGCAGCAGGCCGCAGCATCTCGGTGCTGCCGAGGGGTAATCCGCATACGGCACGCAGTTGCTGCTCGAACTGACTGGTAACGCACGCGTCGATGGTGAGGTGGCCGGAGTTATGCGGCCGCGGCGCAAGTTCGTTTACCAGCAGTTGATGGTCGCGCGTGAGAAAAAACTCCACACACAGAACACCCGTCACGCTTAACTGCTCCAGAACGCCCCGGGTGATCTCCGCAGCAGCCTCTGCCACTTCCCGGCTGAATGGTGAGGGCGAGCTTGAGACATCCAGAATTCCTGCTACATGGTCGTTCAGGCTGGGAGCAAAGAAAGCGCAGTCGCCTTCATAACTTCGCACGCCCACCACGGAAAGCTCAGCGTCAAAATCCACCACTGCTTCCAGCACGGCTTCCTGGCGCTGCATCTTTTCCCATGCAATTGCAGCGTCGGCCGGAGAATGCACGCGGTATTGGCCTTTGCCGTCATATCCGAATCCAGCCGTCTTCAGGATCGCCGGGCCGAAATGACTGGCAGCCTCCTGAAGCTCCGCTTCCGTCCGAATCGCCGCAAACCGCGTCACCGGAAACCCGTGCTT
>JAUZEU010000088.1 GCA_030838885.1 Bryobacterales bacterium
CATCAATGCGATCGTCCATGGTGCGGTAGGGTCGCACCATCACCGAGAACCACCTCCCGTCGCGATTTTGCACTTTTTTTTGTTGCACACCCAAGGTCTCAATCGCGTCCGCTAACATCACCTTGAGTCCTGGAACCTGGACGGCATACCCGATCTCAGTAATCATGCGGCCCAGGTCCGCAGGTACCGTAGATAGCAGGCGTTCAGCTGCGGGTGTGTAACGCCTGATCCGGTAATCCATCCCGACCATGACAATCGGAATCGTGACTGCGTTCAATACGTTGCTAAGGTCGTTATTGGCTGAGCTCAGTTCGGCGTTCAGATTTTTGAGCTCTTCGTTGACAGTGATCAGTTCCTCATTGGACGACTGCAACTCCTCTTTGGCGGTACGAAGCTCCTCATTGGCACTCTGCATCTCCTCATTTGAGGATTGAACCTCCTCATTGGCCGCCCGTAATTCCTCGATTGCGACTTCATGCTGTTCGATGATCTTGCGAAGGTAGTCGCGCGAATCATCCAGCTCCCGGCGCGCCTGTGCGAGCTGAAACTCCAACACGCCGGACTCGCTGGAGCCAGGCAGAGCAGTCGGCAGGGAGGACGCCCGGGATCTGGTGTCTTCAAAAAGAACCAGATAGTAATGGGCACTACCTTCAGGAATGGGGATCACGCGGATGGTGAGCTCACGAACCTCGCCGTCACGCTCGAAACGAACGCCGGATTCCGTTACCGTATCCGCACGGTCCGCTGCCGTGTCAATCGCCTTGCGAAGGGCGAATAACAGGTTCTGATGCGCAACCCGGAAAAGGTTCAGGCTGGCCTCTCCGGATGGAGGCTCCAGATAGAGGCTTGTCGGTCCATGAAAATGGACAATCTGCATCGATTCGTCGATGGTTACCCCCGCAGGCGCGTACAGGTCGCGTAAGATGCGCGTCGCCCGGACCTCAACGTTTACAAGGGTGTGCACGGTTGCGTTCTCAATCAGCTTGCGATCTGTGTCCGGCTTTTCAAATCCCTGCGGATCGGGAAGTGTCATGATCAGTCGGTTTGGCGTGCGTTTGCGGGAGAAGATTTTGTTTTCGTTATCTACTGTAGCGAAAAGGTCAGGACGGCTACCAACGCTTTCGGCGCTGCCCAGAACAAGCAGGCCGTCAGGCCTGAGACTGTAATGAAGCGCCTGAATGACACGCTGTTGCGCCGCCGTACCCAGGTAAATCAGAACGTTGCGGCAACTTACTATATCCAGCTGGGAAAACGGAGGATCCCGGATAATATCGTGTCGCGCAAAAATACAGCTTTCCCGGATGCTCTTTGAAATCCGATAGCCCGCCTCAACGCGGGTGAAGGACTTGCTCAAGCGCTCTGGCGATACGTATTGCTGAATTGTCTCCGGGTACACTGCCGCCCGAGCCCTGTCGATGGCAATCTCGCTGATGTCCGTCCCGAAGAGTTGGACAGGCGTTGAGAGCCCCGCAGCCTCCAGTACTTCCGAAATTGTGATTGCCAGAGAGTATGCTTCTTCACCCGTGGCGCAACCGGCGCTCCAGATACGAAACGGCAACTCGCGATCACGTTTCGTCACCATTTCGGAAACGAGGCGCGCCAAAGACTCAAACATCTCCGGCTCCCGGAAGAATTGCGTGACGCTGATCAGAATATCGCGATAAAGATCCTCCAGTTCTGCGGGATTCCCCTCCAGAAATGAAACATATTCCTGCGGGGTTGACAAGTTGTGCACCAGCATACGCCTGGCGATACGCCGCCGGATTGTGTTTTGTTTGTACTGAGTGAAGTCAACCTTCCGGTTGTTTCGCAACAGGCTGAGAATCTTTCGGATATCTTCCTTGCCTGATTCAAAACCGTTTCCATCCCCGGTTCCGTGATTGCCCAGATAGGGATGCATTCCAATGCGGACTACTTCGGCTGCAATGGCCGAGGGTGGCAGCACAAAATCTACAGCACCGGTAGCGATGGCGCTGTGCGGCATGCCCCCATACCGTGCAGACGCCTCGTCCTGGCAGAAAGTTGTTCCGGCGGCGCACTTGATGGCCTTCAAACCCTGCGCGCCATCGGAAGCACTGCCGGACAGAATAATCCCGATTGCCGCAGTACCCAGTTCCTCGGCAAGTGAGAAGAAGAAGTGGTCGATCGGGTAATACTGTGTGGGGCTCTCCCCGCGTGGTGCGAGCTGAAGTGTGCTGCCCTTCACCGTCAATCTCATATTTGGCGGCACTACATACACATGTTCGGGTTCGATACGAACGTTATTCTGAACCTGCAGCACCGTCATCTTAGTTGATCTCGCCAGAATTTCGGCCAGGTGGCTGTCGTGATGCGGTTCGAGATGCTGCACAAGTACGAACGCCATTCCTGTGTGCGGCGGCAGCGCAGCCAGCAGTTCCCGGCATGCCTCCAGGCCCCCCGCCGATGCACCGATGCCGACCACAGGAAATCCAGATTGTTTCTCGTCGGGCGGAGTTCTCGCTTCCGTATCGGTTATCACTGCAGAGGACCTCGCTGCTGCAATTATATAGGTCACCGCCGGAGATCCGTATCCTGTCTGCGCGACACCAATTCTGACGTGGGCGTAACGAGTCACCTGTTGCAGGGGTTGTGGTAGCGCGGGCTTTTACGTCCTGTTTAGGAGAGAGGTGCGTCGGTGCCGCCTCAAACCTGTACGAATCGGAACGTTGTATTTCAGTAAATAGATCAATGGTTCGGCATTTGCGTTCCAGCAACATGTTGACCTGTTGTTGTTGCCATCCAGCCGGCTTTGAATGAGGTAAGTTACTTTGATTACGTTTACCGGCAAACGTAACGCATATAGTACAGCCAACAATCACAAGCTGTGATACGCTTCACGAATAGAGACACCATCATGCCTCCAGCGAGAATACTGATCGTTGAAGATGATACATCTGACGTGTTCCTGCTGCGCCGGGCGCTTGAGGCGCAGTGTTGCAGCATCCAGATTGAGGTTGCGGTAGACGGTGAGAAGGCGCTTGACTTCATTCGTGCAGCAAGTAAATACCGGCGCGTTCGTCCGGACCTGATTCTGCTCGACCTGCATCTGCCAAAGTACGATGGTCTGGAAGTCTTGCGGGCCATCCGGGAAGAGCCCGGCTTTCATGATGATCGCGTGGTGGTGGTAACCGGCGGCGCGAGCCCGCTGGAAATAGAGGAAGTTCACAGCATGGGGGCCGAGTATCGCCTCAAGCCCAGAGGTCTTTCGGATTTTGAGGACCTTGCCGCGGACCTGCTAATGATTTGCAGGGGCCTGCAGCCAACCTCATAGTTGATGAGTTGGCGGCGCCGCAGCATCTGACACGCAACACCCAATGGTTCCGGAGAACGGTATCAATTCGGATATGGACGGCAGCGCTCCTGACCAATGCGGCACGGCGCTGCTGCTTGTTGACGTAATCAATCACTTTGAGTTCCCCGATGCGCCTGAGTTGCTGCAGAATTGGGGACCTGCGGCGCTGCGGCTTGCGGAACTGAAACGCCGGGCTAAGTCGCACGGCATCCCGGTTGTTTATGTAAATGACAACTTTGGGAAGTGGCGTTCCAGTTTCGCCGGTCTACTCGCTTACTGCACACGTCCGGAGGCGCGGGGCAGGGAGGTTGTCAGCGCGCTCGCTCCGCACGAAGACGATTACTTCGTGCTCAAGCCAAAGCATTCCGGCTTTTATCAGACACCACTCGAGATATTACTGACAAATCTTGGAACAAAGAAAACAATAATAGCTGGGGTAACAACAAATAATTGTGTACTGTTCACCGCAAGCGATGCCTATATGCGCGACCTGCAGGTGCAGGTTCCGCGGGATTGCGTGGCTGCCGCTTCCGTGACGGCTCATGAGACGGCCCTCGAACACATCGCGACAGTGCTGAAGGCCAATGTGGCGGCGGCCACCGAAATGTCCCTCGGCTGCTGAGGCCTGCTGGAAACCGTTTGCACGGCCCGCTGTCCCCACCCCGAACCAACAAAGCACCAGCGAACCTGCAGCCGCAATGAAGCGCCGAACAGGGTGGGATCGAAGTCTCGTCCGATCTGACACTCGATTGCACAAATGTGTTGAAACAAAATTGCAACCAGCAACGCAGGCATTTTCAGACCAAAACGCCTGGCATAATAATGATGCCTGCACCGCCGTTAAGGCGGACCTGCGGCGGAGGATAAGATCGGCCTCCCAGGCTGAGATGGTCTGCCGTGTACTGAATTCGAAGATCAGCGCGTTCATTCCGGCGAACAAGAGCGCCAGCAACATAGGCCGGAAGTAAACGCTGCAACCCCTTCGCTGCCTGGCGCCAGCACAACGGCATCCCGTGGTGAACATAACCGCAAACCCGGCCAAACTCCATGGCATCGGTTGTCGGAAGACTGCAAAAGCAGGGTGGTCTGTCATGTACCCCAAAAGGCGCAGGTCCAACATGATGGTCCCCAACGGACAACGCGAGCGCGAGCACGTACCCTGATCTTCAGCGAGATGATGAAGCGCCACGGCCGCTGAACGCATGGGCATGTTGATGTATGATTCCGAATACATTGTGCTGAACCGAAGATCTGTTCTGAAGCTTCCGCTGGCCGCTCCTCTTCTGCGGGCCGGCGAACCCGCCGACAAGATTAAAATTACAGGGTTTGAAATTCATAAGGTATCTGTACGCTGGCGTGACCTGATGTTCGTGGAAGTGCACACGAACGCGGGCATCACCGGTCTTGGTGAAGCGACGCTGGAGAGCCGTACGGACATTGCCGAATCCGTGCTGCGCTGGCTGGAACCGGAGTATGTGGGCCTGGACCCCGCAGGCCCTGAGCAACACTGGAACCGCATTTACTATCTGGCGACCCGCTGGCGCAACGGGCCTGCGCTGATGACCGGACTTTCGGCAATCGATCAGGCCCTGTGGGATATCGAAGCGAAGCGTCTCGGCGTGCCGCTGCACAGGCTGCTGGGCGGACCGATTCAGAAGGAACAGCGAGTTTACTTCACTCATTGGGACGCTTCGATCTCCCGCGAGAAGCGCGAGATTGCGGCACTTGTGGACCTTGCTGCGCAGACGAAAGCGCAGGGCTGGACGGCCGTCAAATACACTCTGCCGCAAGCCGGATTTGAGCTGGAGCGCATCGACAGAGACGTTGCGGAACTTGCGGCCATACGCAAGGTGTTTAACAGCCATGTTGATATCGGGCTGGAGTGCGCCGAAACGTTTACTGTCCGGTCCGATTCAGATGGCGAACGCGATCGCCCCTTACCGCCCGTTATTCCTCGAAGAGCCTGTCTGGCGTGAGAATCCCGCTGGATTGGGCGAAGTAGCAGCAAAAAGTCCGGTCCCCATCGCGACTGGGGAAGGCCTGTTCTCCCGCTATGAATTCAAGCAGTTGTTAGATGCCAAGGGAGCAGCTATCATCCAACCGGACGTCATGCATGCCGGCGGCATCACCGAACTTCGCAAGATAGCCAATATGGCGGAAACGTATGGCGTTGAGATCGCGCCGCACCAGTGCAGCGGCCCCATCGCTCACATGGCCTCGCTGGCGGTCATGTCGGTGTGCCGCAACTGCGTTATTCATGAATGGGAGGCCGCGGACGACGAGCTTTTCCGGGAGATGACCGGAGGCACATATCCTACCCAGAAGGACGGCCGGGTCACACTGCCCGAAGCTCCCGGCATCGGCATCAAAGTAGACTTCGCGGAATTCAAACGCAAGCACCCCTACAAAGGAATTCGGAGCCGGGCGCTGGTTAAGTTTTAGCTCCGGCCTGAGGATCGTAGGGTACAATACATCGGGCCGGTTGGGCTCAGGTCGACCACGAAGTAATTCGATGTTGGCCCGGTTACGAACCGGTGCCAGGCAAGCCGGAGCACAGCCAGGGAAGTTGCAGAAAGAAGCCGGAATCAAAGTCCACTCCGAGCCACACGAAAGCACAGGCCGCACGGGGGCAAGCAACTGGAACAGTGGCAGCAGGAGCAACCGGCAGTCGAAGAGTGTGGCGCAGCATCTGCACAAGCCGGGAACGGTAACGAAGACCGCTGCGGAGCGGAAGAAATCTTCCGCCTGAGCTACTTCATCTGAATGCTTTGAACTTCTATCGTGCGCGACAGTGCCCGATCCAGACTTGCCTTCGCCTCGCCCAGATCCGCTTCTGCACGCACCTGCCGTGTGCGCGATGCAATGAGTTCCGTCTGTCTCTGCAGCACCAGAAACACGGTGGTCGTGCCGGCCTGAAACTGCCGCTGTTCGCTCCGGTACTGTTCCCCGGCGTACTGCTGGGCATTGTTTGCCGCGTCGAGCCGGGCCTGCGCCGAAGCCACCAGCTGGAGTGAATTTCGCACGTCCTGCTCGATCGCCATTTCGACCTGCTGCCGGATTGTGCGCAGGCGCCGGCCTTCGGCGACAGAAATTGCCGCAGCCGCGTTCGCGGAACGGTTCCGGATCGGAATGGAGATATTCACGCCCACGGTCGCGCTGTTGAAGGCGCCGCTCCCGAGGTTGCTGAGCGACTGCCCATAGCCACCCACAAAGAACGGTGGTATGGTGCTGCTGCCGAATGAGATGGGCGGCAGGGGAGGGATTCCGGACTGCGCGGAAAGAGCGTTGATCTGGTTCACTAGCGGCCCGAACGCTGCGGTGAAAGGGTTGGCGCCGGTCTGCACCAGCGGATAGCCCGCAAGCCCTACAGTGCTCAGGGCGGCGTAGACATCCACCTGCGCTTTGGTCTGTTCGCGGGTGAGCCTCACGTCCAGCTGATTCACCTCCAGCGAGAGTTCGCTCTGTTTCAGTTCGGGCCGCCCTGCGAGCGCCATCTTCACGGCATCAGGAAGCGCGGGTAACTCGATGCGGGTGTCCGGCCGCTGCTCCGGCTCAAGGGCCATGCCCCACATCAGGTCCGTGCGATCGGCCAGCATCAACGCTTTCAGTGCATTTTCAGCGGACGTCAGTGCAGTCTGGGCGGAGAACAGATTCTGCTGGAACGTCGCAATCTGTGTCTGGGTCTGGACCACATCCACGGGCGCGAGCAGGCCCTGTTCTACCTGGCGGCGATTACTGGCGTCCTGCTGTTCCGCCAGGCGCACGGCTTCGCTTTGAACTTCGAGGTTACGGAAAGCAAACCCAAGCTCCCAGTAAGCCTGCACTGCCTGCGTTGCGATTTCGATGACGCGCTGCCGAAGCTGTTCGTCGCTCAACTGCACGTTCTTCCTGGCGACCTGGATCCGGTGGCGGTTATCGTCATACCGCAGCCCGCGCCAAAGCGGCTGTGTCAGATTCAGGTTCAGGGCCGTGGGGAACTGAGGGTTCAGCGTGTTAAACGAACTATTGCTCAACTGGCGTGAGGACGAGAAATCCAGCTTGTAGGTGGTGCCAAGCCAGGGCGATGCGCCCGACAGCTGCGGGTCCGCACTCAGTTCTTTCGTTGTCAGCTTGCCGTTGGACGCGCCACCGAGTGAAGAACTCACCGGTGTGATGGTGCGGGTAGCGTGCGCGGCCAGACCAACTCGCGGATCAAATACACCCAGCGCCCCACGCAAATTCAGACCCGCCTCTTCCCGATTGATACGCGATACCGCGAGGTCTCTGTCACTTGAAAGCACCCGCTGAATCACCTCCGCGAGGGAGATCTTCGCCGTACCCAGGATGCCGATGCGGGCCGGGACCTCCATCGGCTTCACAGGCGGAAGTGCCGGCTGGGCAGGGGGCTGAGCGGCAGGAGTCTGTGCGATCGCCAACCCGGCCTCGGCCAGCATCAGCAGAACGAAACCGAACTTCAAAGTACGCTCCCTTCGACAACTGCTTCGCGCCGCCTTTTCGGCAGCCGGTCACGCAGGCCCTTCAGCCCCGCGCCAACTTTTCGGAACACTGTGGTCTCCTGAAGATCTTCAAAATAGGAATAAAACACCGGCACTGCGAGCAGTGTGAGCAGCAGGCAAAGCGATTGCCCCCCCACCACCAGCACGCCAATGGACCGGTTCGTCGCCGACCCTACGCCGTTTGAAAGCACGAGCGGCAGCATACCCGCGACCAGCGCAATTGTGGTCATCAGAATCGGCCGCAGACGGTCTCTGTTTGCCTGAATGATCGCGCTATACCTGTCGAGGCCAGCCTTCCTGAGACTGTTCGTATGGTCGATCTGCAGAATCGCATTCTTCTTTACGATGCCGAACAACAGCAGCAGCCCGAGACCTGAAAAGATGTTCACCGTCTGGCCCGTAATCAGCAGCGACAGGATACCGAACGGAATCGCCAGCGGCAGTGTCAGCAGGATGGTGATCGGGTGGATGAAAGATTCGAACTGCGCGGCCAGCACGATGTACATGAAGATGAAAGTCAGCGAGAATGCCAGCATGAAGTAATAGCCGGTTCGCCCGAGCTCCTTCGAAGCGCCGGTGGTTCCATAGCGGTAATCGGGGTCCATGTTCAGCCCGTCCGCGTCTTCCTTGAGCGCGCTCAGAATGGCAGTCTGCGAGCCGCCGGGCAGCGTATTACAGGTGAGCGTGACCTGCCGCTGGCGGTTGATGCGGTTCACCGAAGATGGCCCGGCACCGGGTTTGATCTCCACCACTTCATCCAGCCCGACCGAGCCTTTCTTTTGCGAAGGCACAGTCATCCGCCCCAGATCTTCCTGTGTGGTGCGGAACTGCTCTTCCGCCCGGACACGCACGTCGTATTGGTCTTCGCCGGCGTTGAAAGTTGATGCCACCTGGCCTGCGACCAGTGAGTTCAGCGCCTGCTCAATGTCCATCACGGATACGCCCAGATCAGCTGCCCGCGCGCGGTTGATTACCAGCCGGACTTCCGGCTTACCGCTGCGCAACGTGGAATCGGCATCGGTCACAAACGGGATAGTCTTCATCTTCGCCAGCAGAGCATCTGAGTACTTACCCAACTGCGCCAGGTCCGGCCCCTGAATGAAGAACTGAATCTCAGCGTTACTCTGGTTGCCTCCAATAGCCGAGACCAGTTCCACGCCCGAATGAATCTCCTTCGGATACTTCTTCAACAGGTCGCGCGCCATCTGCATGACCTGAACCTGCGTTGCCTGGCGCGCTTCAACGTCGGACAGCTTCACGTAAATGGAAGCATTGTTAGTAGAGCGGTCGGCCGTGCCGCCAGCCGTCATCAGGGTGTGGACCACGCCAGGCAACTCCCTGACATCGCGCGAGATCCGCTCGGCAATGGCTGTGGTTCCTGCCAGCGATGTGCCCTCGGGAGTACGCACCAGCACGTTAAATTGCGACTGGTCGTCGGACGGCAGGAAGTTCTTGCCCACGAACATGAACAGCGGCACAATGCTGAAAACGGTCAGGAAGCAGAACAGAATGACCAGCTTTCGGTGCGCCATGGACCACCGGAGCATGGTTGTGTAATGCTGGTCGATCCAGCCGAAGAACCTGGATTCCTTCGATGACTTCTTACCCGCCCCATGCTTCGGCGGCTTCACAAAACGTGACGTCAGCATCGGAGTCAGAGTAAAGGACACCAGCAAGGAGACGGCGATCGCAAACGCAGATGTGAAGCCGAAGGAACTCATGAAGCGTCCCACGATGCCGCCCATGAAACCTACCGGCAGGAAGACGGCCAGCAGCGAAAGCGTAGTCGCCATAACAGCCAGGCCGATTTCACGAGTGCCTTCTATGGCGGCCTCCACCGGTCCCATGCCCTTTTCTTCCATGAAGCGGAAGATGTTTTCGAGCACGATAATGGCGTCGTCGATAACAATACCCACCATCAGCGTCAGTGCGAGCATGGTGATTTGGTTTAGCGTCAGACCCATGGCCGCCATCAGCGCGAATGCGGAGATGATCGACGTTGGGATCGCAATCGACGCGATCAGCGTGGTGCGCCAGTTCGCGAGGAAGATAAATATGATGATCGAGGCAAAGAAGCTGCCCAGCACCAGGTGGTGCTTGATGTTATTTACCGCCGCGACAATGAAGACCGATTGATCCGCGATAATCTGCGGCTTCACATCCCTCGGCAGCGTCGCCATAATCTGCGTCAGCCGGTCTTTGACGTCCGCTGCTGTCGCCACGGTGTTCTCACCGGACTGTTTCGATACAACCAGCGTCACGGCCGCTACCCCATCCAGGCGCGCCGCAGTGGCAGGCTCTTCGTAACTGTCTTCGGCGCGTCCGATATCGCGCACCTTGATCACATAACCGCCGCGGTTCGCAATCGCAATGTCATTGAACTGCGCCGAATCCGTCACGCGCCCTGTGGTTCGCACAGTAAAGTCGCGGGCGCCTTCCTTCAGCGTCCCGCCCGGCAGTTCCAGGTTTTGAGAGCGCAAAGCATTGAACACATCCGTGATGGTCAGGTTATAAGCGCGCAGCTTCTCGGGATCCACCAGAACGTGAATCTCTCGCTTGGCGCCGCCCACGATACGGACCTGTCCAACACCCTTCGCGTTCTCCAGCTTTTGCTTGATCAGCTTGTCCGCGATCATGGTCAGATCGCGCAGAGAGCGGGGCGCGGAGACCGCGATCTGCATAACCGGCGCGGCATCGGGGTCAAACTTCAGCACGATGGGTTGCTTCGCGGTCTGCGGCAGATCGTTCACAATCGTGTTGACCTTGTTCTGCACTTCCTGCGCAGCCACGTCGCCGTTTTTCGAAAGTTCGAAGGTAATAGTCGCCAGCGACTGGCCTTCCGAAGAAACTGAGATCACCTGATCGATTTGGCTGATCGTATTGACCGCGTCTTCCACCTTCTTGGTGATTTCCGTTTCGATCTCTTCGGGCGAAGCGCCGGGATCGGCAATCGCGACCTGAACGGTAGGGATGTCCACCTTGGGGAACAGATCCACGCCCAGGCTGAAATACGAGAAAATTCCGACCACGACGAGCGACAGAATCAGCATCGTCGCGAAGACCGGCCGTTTGATACAAAGTTGGGCGAGAGCGTGCATAGCTTCAATCTCCGGAAAGATGCTGGGTTAGCTGGTTGTCTTGCTGGTAACGGGTGCGCCGTCGAACAGTTCGGTCTGATTGCTGGTGGCCACCACCTCGCCCGAACCGATTCCCGATACGACGCGGATGGAATCGCCTGCCACTTCGCCGATCTGCACCACGCGCAGCCGGGCCTTGCCGTTCTCGATGACGAACGCCTGATTGGAATCCGTGGTCTTGTCGCGAATGACGGCAGTGCGCGGGACGAAGATCGCCTGCACGCCGCCTGGCTGCTGGACGCGAGCAGTGGCGAACATGCCGGGTTTCAGCGCTGTATCCTTATTCCGGAAACGTGCTTCCAGAATGAATGCGCGCGAATTCGGATCCACGGACTGATTGATAGCCGTCACCACACCATTAAAATCGCGCCCCGGATAAGCGACAACGTGTGCTATCACTTTGTCGCCAACGTGCGCCTGCGAAGCCCGCTGTTCCGGCGTTTGCAGTTCGAGCTTCATGGTGCCGATTTTTACCACTGTGGCGATCTTGTTGGTGAGTGCGACATACTCTCCGGCTGCTATCGGCCTCGCCGTGATGTAGCCGTCAAAAGGAGCTCGGATCGTGGTGTCCGCAACTGCCTTCTCCGCCTGGGCCAGCTGTGCCTTCACGCTTTCCAGAGAAGCTTGCGAAGTAGAGACTACCTCGTAGCTCTGCCGCGCAGCATTCGACGCTGCCTCAAACTGCTGCCTTGCCGCATTCACCTGCGCTTCAGCTGTTTCCTGCTGGGTGCGAGCCTTCTCGTAAGCGCTCTTCGATACGTCCCCGCTGTTCACCAGGTTGGCATAACGCTGCGCATCCGCCGCGGCCAGCCTTGCTTGTGCCTGTGCCGATTCATAGTTGGCGCGCGCCGCGGCTGCTTCCGGCACCTTCGCAGGATCAAACGTGCCGGTCGTCCAGCCGATTCGCGATTGTGCCTGGCGGACCGACGCTGTTGCTTCGGCGAGCATGGCCTTTGCCTGCTCCAGCCGCAGCTGCGCGTCTCTGTGATCCAGTTCGCAGATTACCTGGCCCTGCACCACATGTGCGCCCACGTCTACCGGGGTGGAAATCACTCTTCCTGCCACGTGAGGGGCGATATCTGAACTTTCGTCTGCAACGAAGCTTCCGGTTTCTTCGAAATCAGCGGGAACTTCGCGAGTAACGGCGGTAGCCGTGGTTACCGTAACGGGCTTCGCAGCTTCTGGCGAGGTCGCCTGGACTGTGGCCGGTTTGCTGCCACACCCCGTTGCAAGCAGACCTGCCGCAAGCGTCGAAAAAAGAAGAATGCGTTTCATCGTGTTTTGCCCTCGTGGGATTTCCCACCGTTCTTACTGACTCTCAGACCACCCATCAGAATCAGCAGGAAGCTGTCTACCATCTGCTCATCCGGCATAGTGAGTTCACTGCGCTGATGAATGTATTTTTGTAACGCGTAAAACTGGGCGATTCCGGCTAATGAAAACAGGACCGCCGAAGGTTCGCACTGCCGGAGGGCGCCTTCGCTCTGCCGCCGCGCAATGTAGTTCTTGAAGTGCGCCCCGATCGATGACGCCATCTGATTGTGATGCATGATGGCCAGTTCGTGTCCCTCGAGCGCCGCATGAATCAGCAGGCGCTCGAACTGCGGCTCCTCCCGATAGAACTGCAAAATTTTCGAAATCAGGAACCGGAACAGCCCTTCATCGTCATTCCGATCCATGAATGTCTTGGTTTCGGCCATCCATTTCTCAGGCCCGTCGCCTCCGCATTTGTAATCGAGGATCGCCTTGTAGAAATCCTGCTTGGTCGCAAAGTGCCGAAAAATCATAGCTTCCGTAACACCTGCCGCGGCGGCGATCTCCTTTGTAGTGGTCCCGGCGAAACCCCGCTGCGAGAACAGGTCGATGGCGACTTCGATCAACTGACGGCGACGGTCCTCTCCCGTCATCCGGGCTTGCGGCTGCATGTTTCGATTGTAAGTAATTACTTACTTATTTAGCAAGAGCTTTCTCCAGGCTCTGAAGTATGCTGGCGTGAGATGCTCAACTGGCTCCTGATTTTTGTTCCTGTGGCAATCGGGCTGGAATTCCTTAAACCGGGATCCCACACCATGATCTTTCTCGCAGCATGTCTGGCGGTGATCCCGCTGGCGGGGTGGCTGGGGCGTGCTACCGAACAACTCGCGCATCACACCGGGGAAGGCGTGGGAGGGCTGCTGAATGCCACGTTCGGCAACGCAGCGGAACTGATTATCGCGGTGATGGCGATTCGCAAGGGGCTGTATTCCGTGGTGAAGGCTTCGCTAACCGGCTCCATTATTGGAAATATCCTGCTGGTTCTGGGCGCGGCTGTGCTGGCCGGCGGCATCAAACACAAGGAACAGAAATTCAACGCGACCGGGGCCCGCGCACAGTCTACGCTTCTCACCCTGGCGGCCATCGGATTTATTATGCCTGCGGCATTCCACTACCTGGCCGGCCGGTCAGCGGCTTTCCTGGAGAACAACATCAGTTTAGAAATCTCCATCATTCTCTTGCTTGCCTACTCGGCTCATCTGGTGTTTACACTTCACACCCACAAGCAGCTCTTTGCGGGAGAGGAGATAAGTACGGCTGGTAGCTCATACCAGCCCTGGAGTCTGAAAAAATCCTTTCTCATACTGGCCGGCGCGACTGTGCTGATTGCCTGGGTGAGCGAAATTCTGGTTGGTTCGGTGGAGCAGGCTGCCACAGCCTTCGGCATGAGTAGCATCTTCATCGGCGTGATTGTTGTGGCAGTGATCGGCAATGCCGCCGAACACAGCACCGCCATTACCACCGCTCTGAATAACCGAATGGAGCTTTCCATGGGAATCGCCATCGGAAGCAGTCTGCAGATTGCACTCTTCGTGGCGCCCTTGCTTGTGATTCTCAGCTACTTCTTTGGCCCGCGCCCCATGGATCTGGTGTTTACCCCCGCTGAGGTTTTAGCGGTGTTTCTATCCGTGCTGATTACCGGCCAGGTGGCCTCAGATGGCAAATCGAACTGGCTCGAAGGCGTCCAGCTGCTGGCGGTGTACCTGATACTGGCGGTGGTTTTCTACTTCCTGCCGGATATGTCTCACGCCCCCAGCTAAACTATGGCCGGTAACTCGACCGTAAACACGGAGCCCTTATCGACCTCGCTCTCAGCCGTGATATCGCCACCCATCAGATGGCAGAATCCGCGAGTCAGGGCGAGGCCCAGACCGGTGCCTCCATAGAGGTTGGCAATTCCGGCATCACCCTGCGAAAACATTTCGAACAGCATGATCATTTTCTCCGGACTTATGCCGATCCCCTGATCGGCCACCCGGAACCGGAGCCAGTCGAGCTCATTGCGCGTGAAACGTTCCACCTCCAGAGTTACCGTGCCGTTCTGGGTAAACTTACAGGCATTCGACAAAACATTCAGCAGGATTTGCCGCAGCTTGGTCGCGTCCGTAAGCATTTTGCCAAGGGGATCCCGGTACTGAACCAGAAGGTCGTTCCCGTTCTTCTGCGCCAGGGGCCGGGCGGTATCCGCCACCTCCCGCACGGCGGACGAGACATCCA
>JAUZEU010000093.1 GCA_030838885.1 Bryobacterales bacterium
TCATACCGGTGGCAAACGTGGGCCACCAGCCGATCAACCCGGTCAGCCAAAGCGACCCCTCAAAGATGCCGGACGACGAGCGCCTGATTCTGAATCTGGTGTTCCTGAAGTACGCTACCTCCTCGGAGATGGTGAAGGTGCTTTTGCCGTTTGTGGGCGACGGCGGCCAGATCACGAATTACGATCCGGCCAATCTTCTGATCGTGTTGGATAACAGCCGGAACATGCGCCGCACGCTGGAACTGATAGGTATGTTCGACAGCGACACCTTTGCCGGCCAGCGGGTCAGGGCATTCGACGTGAAGAACGGCCGTCCCAGCGATATTGCTAAAGAACTCGAAGAGGTCTTCAAAGCCTACTCATTGACCGGCGGCAAGGAACATGGATCCATCCAGTTTCTGCCCATCGACCGTGTGAACACGATTCTTGCCGTGGCCCCCAACCCTGGTGTTTTCGCTGAAGTGGAAAAGTGGCTGGTCAAACTCGATGTCACGGTAAAGGCGACGGCCGGCTCGATCCAGAATAAGGTCTATCGTCTGAAGTACGGGCGTGCGGAGATCCTGGGTAGCGTCATCTCGCAACTCTATGGCGGTTGCGGCAACACTGGAGGGTTTGGCGGCGGGTACGGATTGCCCGGCAACTCTTCGTATCCCTCCACAAGCTACGCCGGTGGCGGTGGCGCATTTGGTACTCCGTACGGCGCTGGTGGAGGCGGCGGAGCTTATCAGGGTGGGAATCAAGGCGGTGGCGGCGCTTACGGGTCACCTTACGGCAATGGCGGCTCGCAGTACGGTGGCTCCCAATATGGTGGCTCCCAATATGGCGGTGGATACGGGGGCGGAGGGTATGGCGGGGCGAACTGCGCCGGGGGCTACGGCCAGTACGGTGCAAGCGGCGGCGCAACCGGCGCGCCGGGCGCTTTCGCAGCCCCGGCCGCACCTGCACCTTCCGGTACCGCCGGAACAACAAGTGGGACCAAAACGACAGACCAGACAGGCTCCTATCTGACGGCATCATCCGGTTCCGGGTACGGCGGTTCGGGAGCATTCGCTCCGCGCATCATTCCCAACCCGTTCGACAACACCCTGCTGATTCAGAGCACTCCGGAGCAGTGGGAACAGATTAAGGATCTTCTCGACCAGCTCGACATCTCACCGCGCCAGGTGCTGATCGACGCCAAGATCTACGAGGTGGATCTCTCCGGAAGCTTCTCGGCCGGCGTCCAGGCGTTCCTGCAGCAGAGGAATGCCGCGAATCCTACCGGAATCCCCTCGCGACAGCTCCTGGGGAAAAATAGCGCTCTCGGTACGGTTCTGTCTGCTGGCACGCTGGTAGGCCAGAGCCGCCAGTTGCTCGCGCTGCTACAGTTGCAGGAAACCAAGACCCGCGCCAAGGTGCTATCGGCGCCGAGCGTCATCGCGACGGACAGCATTCCCGCCTCCATCACGGTGGGTGATTCAGTGCCGACACTCTCGTCACAGGCGGTGAACCCCGGCGTCACCACGGGCGGTAATTCACTGTTTACCCAAACCATTACCAACACCAGCACAGGCATCGGTCTGAATATTCTGGCGCGTGTAAATGCGAGCGGAATTGTGACGATGGTGATCAACCAGAACGTCACGGCGCCGGAACCGAACCCCTCCCCTGACACAAGCATCAACTCTCCTGCCTTCTCCCAGCGCAATGTCAGTACACAGGTAACAGTCCAGGATGGCGACACGATCGCAATCGGTGGCATCATCAACGAGTCGACTACCGATACATCCTCCGGCATTCCGTTCCTCGATCGCATCCCCTACCTGGGCGCTGCGTTCGGGACAAAATCATCAACCAAGAAGCGAACGGAGCTGATCATCTTTCTCACTCCGCGGGTGATCTACGACACCAACCAGGTGGCCGATGCCACGCAGGAGTTGAAGGACAAGGTGAAAGGGCTGAAGAAGCTGATCCGCAACGAATAGAAAAAAGCGGTACAATCCTGGTTCAATGACTTGCATTGAGTAAGAATTCCCCGGATTCAGCGTCCAAAGATCAATGGACGCTGATCCGAAGGGTCCGGCAACTGCTCACGTTGCACGGCCCCAGCGGACCGCGCAGCGGTTCCGCGCTCGGCGAACTCAGCATTGTGAATGACGGAGCGCTTCTGCTCCACAACGGCATCATCCAGGACGCTGGCAGCGCACGGCGGGTTGAGAACCTCAAGCAGGCCCGCAATGCGAGAGAGGTCGACGTGGGGGGCAGGGTCGTGATGCCCGCGTTTGTAGACCCCGATGCCGTTCTGGTCTACCCTCGGCCTTCTGCCAAACCTTACCCTGCGGGCAGGAGCGACGCCGATATCTCGCGAGAGACACGGCTGCGACTCGTTTCGAAGCATCGCCTGTCTTCGACGGCAGTAGCTTCGGCGGCAGACTGGGTGCGCTCCGGCGTGCTTTCCGTGGGAGCGCACACCGGATACGCTTCGGACCTGCGGGATACCCTGCGGATCCTGCGAATCCATCAGACGCTGCAGTCGAAGCCGCTCAGGATCCGGTCGGTATACGCACCCGCGATGCGTTCGGACGGAGATGACGTCACGGCTGAGTTAGTCGAGACTCTGATCTCCCGAGCCCTGCCAGCGATCCGGAAGCGCAAACTGGCGGCCGTCATTGAGTTGTCGCCCGAGGCGGAAATCTCTGGTAACGCGCGGCATATGGATGCAATCCGGCAGGTGGCAATTGCGGCGGCCGGGGCCAACTATAACATCCGGATCCGCACGAACATTGTTCCGGAACAGGAGACACTGGAACTGACTTTAGGAGCTAACTCGGTCACGCTGCTCGCACCACCGCTCTATTCGGGTGCGAGCGTCAGACTATTGGTGCAACTGGCCAGACTGGGGTGTGTGCACGTTTTGCCGGTCACCTCCGCCATCCGGGAAGACTGGAAGAGCCCGGGAGGCGCCCGAAGGGAAATCGACGAAGGCATGCCGGTGGCGATTGCTTCCGGCTTTCGCGCGGGCGGGGTAACATCTCTGAATCCGCAGTTCCTTTTGCATCTGGCCGTCGAGCGGTTTGGGATGACGCCAGAGGAGGCTATCGTCGCCTCAACCTACAATGCCGCGTGTTCACTGCGGATGTCTCACGTGACTGGTTCGCTGGAGCCTGGAAAGTCCGGCGATTTGCTGGTGATGGATGTGACTGATTACCGCGATCTGGTCCATCGCGTGGGGCACAATGATGTGCAACTTGCGATGCGTGCGGGAAGTGTAGTGTACAAGCGTGGGCCATTAATGCTGGATTAATCGGGGAACCCCTTCGGATTTGAATCGTCTCTGAGATCGGAGGTAAAACGATGCGTCTTACCATTTCAGGGACATGGCTGGCCAGTATGCTGTTTGTGCCCGCTCTTTTGATTGGCCCGGTAACAGCCAGCGCGCAGCGCTATGACAGGCCCTATGACCGCCCTTATGCGGACCGCGATGGCGCCCGCCGGGACCGGGTCCTCTTCGACCGCGCCCGCGCCGACCTGGACCGCGCCAGCAGCTACGCGTACTCATCGCGATCCGACCGGAAACGGTTCGATGAAGCGCGCCGGGAGCTTTTCGACTTCGAGTCGCGATTCGACCAGGGACGGTACGACAGGCACGAACTCGATCAGGCAATCGACCGTCTGCAGAGAGTCGTGAGACACAATTCGCTGGACTCTCGCGACCGCGGCGCTCTGGAGGACGACATTCGCAGGATGCGCGATTTCCGTGCGTTCCAGGAACACAGCGGATCGTATTACGGGTATCGCCGCTAACGATGATTCGTCCAGCCGGCGCGGAGGATCTGAGGAATGTCCGGGAGATGTTCCTGGAGTATGCGGCGTGGGTGAGCGACGAGATTTGCCTGGAGAGTTTTGAGCGCGAGTTGGCCGGGTTACCCGGGGTGTATCGGCCGCCTGAGGGTGGATTGCTGGTGGGAGTGGCGGACGGCCAGTTTGCGGGATGCGCAGCATTCCGGAAGCTTGAGCCAGACGTTTGCCGAGATGAAGCGCCTCTATGTTCGTCCGGCGTATAGAGGGTATGGTCTGGGGCACAATCTTTCTTTGCGGATTGCGGAAGAGGCGAGGAGAGCGGGGTATAAGATGCTGCGCCTGGATACCCTGCCACGAATGCATAGCGCGATCAGGTTATATCGGGAGCTCGGCTTTCGGCAGATTCCGCGATATGGGGATCACCCGGCTAAAGCGCTTTGCTTTGAATTGCAGATATTCCCCGACCCTGAGTAGACACGGCCAGAGTGTCTGCGTGTCCTGCAAAAAAAAGCACCCCTGTTTCCAGGGGTGCTTTTTGTTTTAGAACGTGTACAGCGGGATTTCCGGACCCTGTACGTTTGAGGGAATGTCCTGAATGCCGGGCTCGTCCGAACCTGGCACCAATTCTCCCGCTACTACAGGCACTGCCACGGGCACATTCGCCTGGCGATAGTAAAGGCCGGTGTCGCCGAGGTAGATGTCCAGTTCAGCCGGCCTTGGCAGACTGCCCTGAATGAGCGCTTCCGACAACGGATCTTCGATGTACTTCTGGAGCGCCCTGCGTAACGGCCGGGCACCGTAGCTGCGGTCAGCGCAGGTTTTCTCCAGAATGTACTTCGCTGCGTCTGTGTGCAGCCGGATCTTGATCTGCTTGGCTTCGAGGTTCTTGTTGATGCCATCCACCAGCAGAACCATAATGCGGATCAGATCGTCGTCCGAGAGCGACTGGAAGAGGATGATGTCGTCCAGCCGGTTGAGGAATTCGGGGTTAAAGGCGCGTTTCACTTCGCCTTTGACCTGATCTTCCACCTTGGACGCCTGGCCTTCCAGCTGAGGCGCCTGGAACCCCAGACCAGCCCGCTTCTCAAGGAAACGAGCGCCGAGATTCGAGGTCATGATGATGATTGTGTTCTTGAAATCGATTTGATTGCCGAGCCCGTCAGTCAGGTGACCGTCTTCAAAGACCTGGAGCAGGATGTTGAAGATGTCCGGGTGTGCCTTTTCAATTTCGTCCAGCAGAATGATGGAGTACGGGTTGCGTTTCACACGCTCCGTCAGTTGGCCACCTTCCTCATATCCGACGTAGCCGGGAGGCGAACCGATCAGCTTGGACACCGAGTGCTTCTCCATAAACTCCGACATGTCGAAGCGAATGAGACTCTTCTCGCTTCCGAAGAGGAAGCTCGCCAGTGCGCGAGCGACTTCCGTCTTGCCGACACCGGTCGGTCCCAGGAACAGGAACGAACCAGCCGGACGACCGGAGGCTTTCAGACCCGCACGCGAACGCCGTATGGCGCGCGCCAGTGCCGAAATCGCCTTCTCCTGACTGATGATGCGGCGGTGCAGTTCATCTTCGATGCGAAGAAGCTTGGCGATCTCTTCTTCCTTAATCGCTGTCATCGGAACACCGGTCCAGCGGGCAACTACGTCCTCGATGTCTTCCTTGGTCACAATACCCGTGGAAGAATCGTCGAGATTGTACTTCTCCCGTAACTGGCGCTGGTTTTCACGTTCCTTGCGTTCTTCGTCAGAGTAGAAGCGGGCCTTCTCGAATTCGTGATTCGCGATGGCGTTCTCCATACGGTGAACGATGAACTTGATCCGCTTCTGTATATCGGCGAGATCGGCAGGCAGCGTGGTCTGACGAAGCTTCACACGAGCTCCTGCTTCGTCGATCAGATCGATTGCTTTGTCCGGCAGGAAACGATCCGGGATGTAGCGGTTCGATGTAAAGACAGAAGCTTCGATCGCATCATCCGTGTAGCTGACCGCATGGAACTTCTCGTACCGATCCTTGATGCCGTACATAATCTTGACGGCATCGGACTCGTTTGGCGGCGGTACTTTTACGGCCTGGAAACGGCGTTCGAGCGACCGATCCTTTTCGATCGACTTCCGGAACTCGGCCGGGGTGGTAGCACCGATACACTGAATTTCGCCGCGGGAGAGTGCGGGTTTCAGAATATTCGCGGCGTCCAGTGAACCTTCCGCCGAACCTGCGCCAACAAGCGTATGTAACTCATCGATGAAAATGATCGCGTTCTGGTTTTCCATCAATTCTTTCATGATGGTCTTCAGGCGCTCTTCAAACTGCCCGCGGTACTTGGTACCGGCGACGATGAGGGAAAGGTCAAGTGCCAGGATGCGCTTGTCCGCCAGAAACGACGGGACATCGCCGTCCGCAATGCGTTGCGCGAGGCCTTCCACGATAGCTGTCTTGCCGACGCCCGGCTCCCCGATCAGGACCGGATTGTTCTTGGTGCGACGGCAGAGAATCTGGACGACGCGCTCGAGTTCATGGTCTCGCCCAATCAGGGGATCGAGCGAGTTGTCCATGGCCGATTGTGTTAGATCGCGCGAGAATTCCGCCAGCAGTGAACTTTCCTTGGGACGGTTGGATGCGACCTTTTCGGACTGCGAACGCTGCAGTTCCTCACGAATCGTGGAGAGCCGCAAACCTCGCTCATGCAGGATTTCAGCGGCAAAGCACTTTTCTTCACGCAAAAGTCCGAGGAGAAGATGCTCGGTGCCGATGTGTTTGTGGTTCAGACGTTCGGCCTCTTCGGCACCGTACGCCAGGACGCGCTTGCACTCATGGCTAAGGGGGAGGTCGACCGAAGTGGAAACCTTCTCCCGAACCGTGGTGTGGCCTTCAATTTGCTTTCTGATGGAATCAACTGCGGCATGCGACCGGAGGAACCGGTTGGCAAGCTGCTTATCTTCCCGGAGCAAACCGAGAAGCAGGTGCTCTGTCTCGATGTACGGGCTGCCAAACTGGCTGGCCTCGTACCGGGCAAAGAAGATTACACGCCGCGCCTTTTCCGTATATCGCTCAAACATTGGTCAGCTGCCCCCTTATAGCACTCAAAACCCTGCGATCAGACAACTCCGCAAAGTCAATTTTGCTCTGTGTCTACTATTAAAGATACTCTCCGGAGCCATTCCGGTGCAAAACTACCTTTAAAACTACATCTTAGACTGAATGGAGGCCCTTGTCAGAACACCGTAGTGCTATTCCTGGCCAAGTTCCGGATAAAGCGCTCCGCCCTCCAGTTTCAGCACACGATTACACTCCCTGGCGAACTGCAGATTGTGGGTCACCAGGATAGTAGTCAATCTGCGGCGGCGGCGTAGATCAGCCAGTAGCCGGAAGATCATTTCGCCGGTTCGCCCATCCAGGTTTCCGGTGGGCTCGTCCGCCAGCAGCAGCGACGGGCCTGCGACAAGAGCGCGGGCTATCGCGATGCGCTGCTGCTCGCCACCTGAAAGCTCACCCGCGCGGTGGTGACCACGTGCCGAAAGTTCTACCTCTTCCAGAACGACCAAGGCTTCGGATCGGGCTTTGGCGGGAGCAACGCCACGAATCAATAGCGGCATCATGACGTTCTCTTCGGCTGTGAATTCCGGGAGCAGGTGATGCTGCTGCCAAACGTAACCGATCTCACGATTGCGGAATGCCGAGAGTTCGGCTTCGGGCAAGTTCGTTATGTTTTTATTCCTGTAATAAATGGTGCCACTGGTGGGAGAATCCAATCCTGCTATCAAATGCAGCAGTGTGCTCTTCCCCGACCCGCTCGGGCCAATGATCGCGACCTGATCACCGGCCGCAATACTTAGATCCAGCTCATGGAAGATGACGAGATCGGAATCACCAGACCGGTACACTTTCGCCAGCTTTTCAATACGGATCAGATCGGTACGGATCCCAGGTTCGGTCGCGATCTGCGTCGGCGTTGCCAATCGACATTTTAGCGCTTCGGAGTCGATTTCGAGGTCACGTCCCGGATTTTTTCCGGCACGAATGTCCTCCTGCTCCATCCACCTCAGGCGTCACGCTGAAGTCACCGTCGTCTTGCGGATGTTCCGGCACCGAATGTGACTATGCAGCGGTCAACGTCGATGCGGAATCGTCGACCGGAAACCGGAATATCTGAACCTTACTCGGGAGTGGTCGGCCGCGGGAATGGTGAGCGACGGCGTTTCAGTCGCCGACTATAAACGGGGCTGGCGCGATATTCTCTTGTGTGCATGATCAGATGGTTTGTGATTGGAATCGGCGATGTCACGATGAAACGGGTGATACCCGCGATCCTGGAAGAGCCGCGCAGCGAATTTATTGGTGTGGTGACGCGCGTACCGGGAAAGGCTGAGGCGTTCCCTGGTGTGCGGGTCTGGACAGCCCTGGAAGAGGCGCTGCAGGATCCGGCCATTGATGCGGTGTATGTGGCCTCGCCCGTGCTGTACCATGCGGAACAGACGATTGCGAGCCTGCGTGCAGGGAAACACGTACTCTGCGAGAAGCCGGTTGCCATGAATTACAGGGAAGCGCAGGCCATGGCTGCAGCCGGAAACTCGAGCGGGCGCACACTGGGCTTCGCTTACTTCCGGCGTTTGTTTCCAAAGCTGATTCGTGCAAAGCAACTGATTGCGGATGGCGCTGTCGGACAACCGGTCCTGGCGGAGGCGAACTACCATGGCTGGCTGGAAAGCGAGGAACGCGGCTGGCTGCGCGACCCGGCGCTGGCTGGTGGAGGGCCGCTGTACGACACCGGTTCGCACCGGATTGATGCCATGAACTTCCTGTTCGGCGCTCCCCGGCGGGCGACGGGCTTACTGTTCGAACGCGCTGCATGACATGGGAGTGGAGGATTCGGCAACCGTGCTCATCGATTACGTGAATAAGACGCGCGGCATTGTGGATGTGCGATGGAACTCGCGGATCGGGCGCGATCAGTTCCGGGTGATCGGAACGGAGGGCGAGATTAATCTGGATCCTCTGCATGGACCAGGCTTGCGGGTGGGCGGCCTGGAGGAAGACCACCCGCGCCATCCGAACGTGCATTACCCTCTGGTGGCGAACTTCGCGAGTGCGGTGCTGGATGGGAAGCCTGTGGCATGCCCCGCGGATGAGGCTATCCAAACGGACTGGATAACTGGAGAAGTGATGCGTGTGGGCCGGGAATAGACCTCCTCCACGTTGCGTTTTTACTCGTGCCAAAGCGTCACCGGATCGGTGACCTTGATGCCGAACAGGAACGACGCCGACAAAGTGCAGCTTGCCGGGCGACTGCCACCCCGATTGCCATACCTATGGCCGCGCGCTGCGAGGTGATTCAGAGACGTTGCATCAACGCGATTAGACGCTCAATTTACGCAAAGATGCCGTCGTGAATGTTGCCGGCTGTATCAGTTAACCGGAAATCACGACCGGAATAGCGGTAGGTCAGCTTCGTGTGGTCCAGCCCCATCAGCGCCAGAACCGTCGCATGGAAGTCATGGATATGCATCCGGTTCTCCGCCGCGTGATAACCAAACTCGTCAGTCGCGCCATAAGCGAACCCGGACTTCACGCCCCCGCCCGCCATGAAGAGCGAGTATCCATAGGGATTGTGATCGCGCCCGTTGCCGCTCTCAGAAATTGGGGTGCGTCCGAACTCGCCGGACCAGATGACCAGCGTGTCTTTCAACAAACCGCGTGCCTTCAGATCCTTCAACAGACCGGCAATCGGCTTGTCGACTTCCGCCGCATTTTCGTTGTGCTTTACAAACAGATCCGAATGCTGATCCCACTTGTAGCTGTGGGTGCACTGGATGAAGCGGACATCGTTCTCCGCCAGACGCCGCGCGAGCAGACACTGCCAGCCGAAGTCGGCAGTCTTGGGGTCGTCGAGCCCGTAGAGCTTTTTGGTGGCTTCCGATTCGCCGGACACGTCGAACACCTTCTGCGCTTCGGCCTGCATTCGGAAACCCATCTCAAACGACTGGATACGCGTTTCCAGTTCATCGTCAAGCTTCCACATATCCTGATGCTTGCGATTGATCGCCTGGATCATATCGAGCTCATATCTTTGCTGCTCGCGATTCAGGCCCTGATTGATGAGGTATTCGATCGGCTCCTTCTGAATCTCGGAAACCTGCATGCCCGCGTGGCCGATCGCAGTTCCAGCCATGGAGCCAGGCAGGAAGCCGGGAGCCCAATTCTTGGCGCCGCCGTGCGAAAGGGCGGGCTTGATTGTGATGTAGCCCGGAAGGTTGCGATTCTCTGAACCGAGCCCGTACAGGACCCATGAACCCATGCTGGGGCGCGTGAAGGTAAACGTGCCGGTGAAAGTCTGCAGCAACGCGGCGCCATGGTCTACACCTTCGCCCACCATAGAGCGAACCACGCACAGGTCATCCGCGCACTCACGGATATTCGGCAGCAGGTCGCTGATGGGCAACCCGCTCTGGCCGCAGTTCTTAAACTGCCAGGGTGACTTCATCAGCCCGCCCGTTTTGCCCGCCGCGAACGTGAGCGGCTGCTTGATGGGCAGCGGTTTGCCGTCGTTCGCATCCAGGTAAGGCTTTGGATCGAACGTGTCGATAGACGAAGGTCCGCCGTGCATAAACAGGAAAATCACCCGCTTGGCGCGCACCGGCAGTGTGCCCACCTTCGGAGCAAGCGGGTCAGCGTTCTGCTGCTCAGCGAGCAGCGACTGGAGCCCCATCATGCCGAAACCGCATCCTGCGGCGCGCAGCATGGCACGGCGCGACATCTCAGAAGTTTTTGGCGCTTTGGTGAGGAGCGAGCGTATGTCCATTTTCAGGTCCTCTTAATACAGGTAAATGAATTCGTTGGAAGCCATGAGCGCGTGGCAGAAACTCGTCCACGCTTTCTCTTCGTTGATGTCGTTCCACTTTTTTCGGAAGCTCTGCAGGTAGGTCAGACCCTTGTCAATCTCGTTCGGATCCGGACGCCTGTCCAGCACGCGAAGATACAACTCTTCCACCCGGCGCTTGTCCTGCTTTTCCTGCTTCAGAACAGCATCTGTAAGGGCCTTCGCTTCCCGGATAACCAGCGGGCTGTTCATCACGAAGAGCGCCTGCGTGGCAACTGTGGTGGGGCTGCGTTTTCCTTCGGGTGATGTAGCATCACCGAAGTCGAACAGGGTATACAGAGTCGGCAGATTCGAACGGCGCAGCGGCAGATAAATGCTGCGCCGATTCGTCGATTCCGGATTCATGCTGATGCGGTTGGAACTGGTCTCGCCATCGGTACCGACACCGGGATCAAGCGTGCCACCCATCGTCAGATCCAGATCGCCACCCATCGCAAGATAAGCGTCCCGAATCTCCTCAATACTTAAACGTTGCCGGGGGAAGTGTGAGATCATCCGGTTTTCCGGATCCTTGCTCTTCTTCTCTTCGTCAAATGCGGCACTCATCTGATAGGTCTTCGAGAGCATGATCATCCGGTTCATCTTTTTGATGGACCAGCCATTCTCCACGAAAGTCTTCGCAAGGTAATCGAGCAGTTCCGGATTCGAAGGACGCTCACCCAGCCGTCCATAATTGTCCGGCGTGCGAACAATGCCATCACCAAAGTGTCCCTGCCAGATCCGATTCGCCATCACACGGGAAGGAAGCGGATTGCGCGGATCCACAATCCAGTCGGCCAGTTCCAGACGGCCACTCTTCGTGTTTACCGGAGGCGCCGGTGCGTTCAAACGCAGAATCGACGGAACCGTTCGTTCCACCGGATCCCCAAGGTTGTGATAATCGCCACGGACGAAGACTTTCTGGTCCATCGTCTCGCCTTCTTTGACAGCGCACGCCATCGGCACGTCTTTGGTGGGCAGCATCTTTTCAAGATCTGCCGCCTGAGCCATCAGCGCCGTTATTTCCTTCGCTTTCTCAGGGGCGAGCGAGGCAATTTGTTCCTCCTGGGAGCGATGCAAAGGACCGCCTTTCTGCAGGACAGCAACAAAGAACGGATCCTTCTCCATGCTCATCTGAGGACGAGTCCCGGGAACCTTGCCGGCGGCGGGGAAGTTAGCCTCGGCCTGCTTCCACCAGCTCATGTCCTGATCGTATTGATAGGCGCTGCGGCGGAAGTCCTCCTGATACTGGGAAGCGATTTCCTTGCGGTTCGCATCGGTCGCCGCATGCCACTTCGCCAGTTCAGGACGCTTCGTGTCTTTTAGATACTCCGCCCAGCGAGCGAGCGACTTCTCGTCGATCTTCGTTTCCGCGGCAACTGCGGCGACCGGTTCGCCCTTGCTGTAAACACGCCAGGCTGCCTGCATGGCATCGGCAACCTGCCTCTCGCCCTCGTCGCGATACTTCTTAGCCTCGCGATCGAAATCGAGGATCTTCATTTGCTTCTTCTGGACATCCTGGTAAGCTGTCCAGGCGCCTTTGAACTTTTCGAATTCACCGGGCGCTGCGAGCGGCGTTTGAATCGGATCCCCGGTCTCACCCTTTTCGTAGCTCAGGGTCGAAGCGAAGATCGCAGCCATCTGGTAATAATCTTTGGTCGCAATGGGGTCGAATTTGTGATCATGGCAGCGCGCGCAGGTGACCGTCAGCCCCATGAACGCCTTAGCTGTTACATCGATCTGGTCGTCGACCACGTCGTAACGCTTGAGCGGCAGATCCTTCTGAGCCAGTGCCTTCTTACCAAGTGCCAGGAAGCCGGTCGCAACAATGCCACGGTATCCAACGCCGGAGTTCGGGTCTGCGGCAAGAATGTCACCTGCCAACTGCTCCCGCACAAACTGGTTGTAGGGCATGTCGTCATTGAACGCCTGCACGACGTAATCGCGATATCGCCACGCGTGCGGATACCGATGGTCTTCATCGCTGCCCGTGGAATCGGCGTAGCGCATCACATCCAGCCAGTGGCGCCCCCATCGTTCCCCGTAGCGGGGCGACGCGAGTAAACGGTCAACAACCTTCTCGAACGCTTTCGGCGACTTATCGGCGAGAAACTCTTGGAGTTCTTTTTCCGTTGGCGGCAGACCGGTCAGATCGAACGTAGCGCGACGCAGCAGTGTCGTCCTGTCGGCCGGGGGTGCGGGTTTGAGCCCGTTCTTTTCCAGATTGGCCAGAATGAACTGATCGATCGGACTGGTCGCCCAATCCTTTTCTTTGGTGGCGGGCGGCGCAGCCTGAGAGATCGGCTTGAATGACCAGAAGCCTTTGTCGGCATCCGTGATGACGCCGCGAAGCGCAACCGGACGCACACCTGTGCCAGACAAAGCATCGCCCGCAGACGGAGTCGTGGCGGGGGTTGGCGCACCGGCAGCCACCCACTCCCGAACCGACGCAATCGCTTCCGGTGAAAGCTTGCCCTGAGGCGGCATCTTCACGCGGCTCTCATAGCTGAGAGCTTCCAGCAACACGCTCTTATCCGGTTCGCCAGCCTTGCCGAACACACCTGCGGCGGCAGCTTCTTTCACGGCGTCGGGCGAACTAAAATCCAGGCCGCCACTCTTTAGTTTGGCGTTGTGACATCCCTGACACTTCTCCGCAAAGAGAGGACGGGCATTTTTCTCGAACAACTCAATCTGGGCCGGGGTCTGGGCGAGCCCAGGAAACGACGTGACCGAAAACAGCAGAAGTGCGGGGGCGGTGGTTCTTAGGGTCATGGGCTCTCAACAGCTTAAACGTTAACCATTGACACAATTCTATCGCTTTTATTGGGCGACGCGCAAAAGAAGCTCGTTACAAAAAAGCCGCCCGGCGTCTTCCTTACGCAATATCTCCCAAAACATCGTCGATCAGACTTTGATTTTTCGCCGGTTCGCGGTCGCCTGTGCCAGCGTGCTGGCCCTCACGGTAATCGGTCTGCCAGTCTGCCGTCTCAACTTCCACTTGCGCATCGGGATATAACCGCCTTAAATCCCACTCCGTGATCCAGCGACGAATGTAAGCCCGCAACGGGGTGCTGTGTTCGCGGCGTGGCGGCGTAGCTGAAGGGGGCTCCCAGTCGTACGCCGTGGAATAGAGCGAGCGGATACGCGCAAACGTTTCATCGAGCGTATTGACGTCCGGACGCTTCAGCGAGAGCCCATTCTCAGCCAGACTCCGCATCCCGTCCACAGCCAGTTGAAAGTCGCCGGCATCTGCAACGGCGGCACGCGCCTTCATCAGCACCGGGATCTTTCCCAAATCGTCTTTTTCTTCCAGCACCGCGCGCGTGAAATCGTCCGTAATCGCCAGAACCGGGACGATCGGAGCGCCGGGCAGTCCGGCCTCATCGCCACGATCCATCAGCCGCGCGATCTCGATATATGACTTCGCGCGCTGCAGTGCAGAGTAGGTACCAAGCAGTTCTACTTCGTCCACCAGCAGCACCCAGCCCGCGTAACCGGCTGCACGCATCAGCCGGCTGGCGAATTGAAAGCGCTGAACAGCCATGTCGCGCAGGCTCGTGTAGCAACTCGGAAAGCTTGACCCGATCTGGCGCATGCGTGTTCGCAGGGCACCCACAGCGAGTTTTCCTCCCGCCCAGAAACGGATCAAATGATCCCGGAATTCGTGATCGGACTGGAACCGCTCGAACAAAAGCAGGGAAGCCGCAAACCTCGGGTCGAGGGCGTTGGCTGCCTGATTGACCCATCGTTCAAACTCGCGGTACGGCTGCGAATTAAACACCAGTTGGTTCGCGATTTCCAGAAATGCCGGGCCGGTCCGGGTCGGCAGAGTGATGTTGTCCGCCGCGCCCTGAAACAGCTTTGCCGGATCATGCAGCGGTGTTTCCTTATTGACGTACACCCGGCTGACAATGAAGCGCCGATCGAGCGCGAGTTCACCCAGGTAACTCAGCGTGTGTGATTTGCCCGTGCCGAAATCGCCGCGGATCAGCAAGCCCTCCACACTGTCACTGCGGCCCGCTGCATCCAATTGCTCAGTGAACGCCCGCTCCACGCGCGGTTGATCGCACCCAAGCGCCCGGACGCTGAATGAATTCGGAACGCCGGCGCGTAGTGCTTCGATGGCGCTTCTTGCAGCAAACCTGCGATCGTCCATCACCCGGCTCCCTCAACCGGCATAGCCCCATCGGACCCGATCGCGTCGAGCCGGAGCGCGTCCAGCCGGATCAGCGGCGCCAGCAGATTCTGCGTCCCCAGCGTCCGTACATCATCGAAGATCCGCATTTTCAAAGCCTGATACCGATCAACGCCACGCCTCTCATCCGAGAGGAAAGACGGTGGCGCGAATACCGCTACAAAGGTACCGATGAGTGATGCGGAACTGTCGATCAACTGCCGCAACATCTCATAAACCTCCGTCAGCGCTCCGGCGGAGTAGTAGAAGCCTTCGCGGCGCTCCGTGCGCCGCGGGTTTTCGATACACCGCGTAATGTCGAGCGTGATCACCAAACCAGGCCTGCCGTTCCGATGCAACCAGTGCGTGAGCGATTCCAGCATCAGGCGGGCATTGTGCCTCCCGATCTTCTGAAAGATCTTGGCGCTCTTCAGTTCCGAGATTCGGGGAAGTTCACCACGAAGCCAGAAAACCACGGGCACCGCCGCATTATCGAGGTTGACAATTTGCGCCCTGCAAAGCTGCAGAATGCCCAGTCGGAACTCCTGACTCATCGCGTAATCCTCGTACAGAGCTTGCAGCCACTTTCGCAGGGCTACGCGGACTTCGGCTACTTCCACACCGTTTTGCGCAGCGATCAATTCCAGATCGAAGCCCGCTTCGGTTGTCTCCGCATGCCATCCGACAGCCCGAAAACCTTCCGCGACAAACGTTTTCGCCAGCGCGGCCCAATCGATCTGCCTTGCGACCTCAAAGAACACATGGTCAATGCGGTGCAACCGGGTCTGCGCCGCGTCTAGATCAACCCGCACAAAATCGTGCGGCTCGGTCACTGCATCCAGTTCAGACGAGACTTCCTCGAGTTCGCCCGGAGAACCGGCCAGGAACCTGACTGAGCCGCCGCCAGCGAGAATGAAGTCCGACAGATACTCGCGGTCAGCGAGTTCGACCCATTCATTCACCAGGCACCGCCTTCCCAAAGCTGATACCGTAATACCGCTTCTCCGAACCGTCTCTTGCGATGCACACGAAGGTAGCAGCAGCGTTCCGCGTCCCCGTGCTGGCGGAGAAACGAAAGCCGGTTCCATCCGGTAAAGTGGCCACGCCGCTGCTGTCTAAAAGATAAAGGTCGCCTGCGAAGTCGTCCTTCGTGTAATCCTTCGCGGTGCCCGGCATGAGAGTCAGCACGTCGTAGATCTCCAGAAGCGTCAATACCGGGGTCTCTTTCGCGCTCGCGCAGTGAAGGTAGGCGCGATGAAGCAAAGCCAGAAACTCGGCAGGCTTGAATCTGGTGGGCTTCGACTGCAGCAGTTGCAACTTCACTGCCAGCGCGGACGGCCGAATTCCCCGCTCCGCCTTCTTTCCGATCTGCACTGCCCGTTCCGCAGTCTTTACCCGGACCAGCAGAGGGTAGCAATACAGCTTTGCGTCGCGCGCGAACACCGTCATGCCTTGCGCTTTCGCTGCGTCTTCCAGCTCCCGTAAATAGGTGTCCGGAAAGTAACCCGAATCGTCAAAATTAAATTCCAGAGCTTCCGCCACTTCCGACATCTGTGGCGCTACCTGCTTCACTTCACCCAGCGATTTATCGATTTCGCGAAGGTCTCCGGTTTGCGCGGCGCCGCGCAATTTTTTGAGCCGCTTTAGCAGGGAATTTACGCTCGCCAGCGACGCTTCTACCTGGGCTTGAAAGGTTTCGAGAGATTGTTCCAGAATGAGTGGCAACGCGAGAATCTTAACATGTGCGTCACCCGGAAACAGGCACAACACGCCGAGCCGGGTGCGCCCTACCGGCCGGCGTGTCGGGTCTGAAAACTGTAATCGGCCATCCGGACTCTCACTGCTGCTTCGAAGGTCGCCTCCAGCCGGGCCATCTTTCGTCCAAAGGTTCTGGGGCGCTCAGAGCCCCACGCCCTCGTCAGCAAACTACTCTCCAGATACAGATGCTGTTCAAGCGATCCGTCGGATCCTTCGAAGAAGGGGAATTTTAAAGCTTTGGTTTTCATTAAGGTACGTGTTTTGCCATCGCATGCGGCGAGGACTACGGGGAGGCCTTCTTCATCCCACGCTTGTGGCCAAACGGAGAGCGGCCGTGCGAGATTCATGACCCCTGCGTTTCTGGCCTGCGTTTAGTTTCTGGCCTGCGTTTATCAGAGTGATTAATCGTTGTTGCCTGGCCAAGGCTGCCACCTGCACTGCTTTCCAAAGCAAAAGGGCGTCCTTTCCTCATGGCGGAGGACAGGACGCCCAAATCACTAACCAACTAAACCCTTAAAATTCCGGGCAGTTGACAAGTCGCTCCATATCAGAACGACACGCGCGCCGCCATTTGCCACGTTCGCGGGACGTAGTTTCCGATGGTGCCGAAGATGCGGCCGGCGGTGCCAGGGCAATCGACACAGGTATTCGGCTGCCCCAGATTTGTATGATTCGCGAAGTTGAAAGACTCGGCCCGGAACTGCAGCTTCGCCTTCTCCGTCAGCGCGAAGTCCTTGAAGAACGACAGATCGAGTTGCGTGAAGCGCGGCCCCCACAATGCGTTACGCCCTACATTTCCGAACTGGCCTTTTTGCGGGCGCGACCATGGCCCGCTCACCTGGCCGTTGGCCGCAAGTGGCGTGTCCGTCGTGGTGAACCAGCCGAACTGGCTCGGATCGCCCGCGTGCCAGTCACCAATCACATTGGGTTTGCAGTACCCGGTATCGCGATCGCTGTTGCAGTCGCGATAGGTCGGCGTGAATGGCAAGCCGGTGGCCCAGGTCTCGATGCCATTCATCTGCCACCCGCCGATGATCCAGTCAACAGGTTTGGAGATCCCGTTGAAGTACTTCCGGCCTCGTCCCACAGGAACCTCCCACAGAGAAGCCACCACGACCGCATGGTTACGGCCATTGTCGGAAACCCCATAGGACTGCGTCCGATCCTGCGGATAGTAAGTTCCGGAGTAATCAAACGCCCTCGACCATGTGTAATGCCCCATGATCTGCAACCCGGCTGAGAAGCGTTTCTCAATCTTGACCTGCAGGCCGTTGTAGCTGTTGCTCGCATCGCTCCCGTAATAACGCAGATTCTGCGACCACCCGAATTTCTGGAAGAAGGGCTTCCGCTGATTCGCAGTTAACGTCCCAAAGCCCACCAGCGTCGCCTGATTCGGGTCATAGTCGCCGCCTGTGCCTGCAAAGACGTGCGTACCATGGTTTCCGACATAGGCCGCTTCGATCGAGATGGTTGAAGTGAGTTGCCGCTGGATGCTTAAGTTCCAGGAATCCACAGTGGGGAGGCGCAACCTGTTCGGAATCACAAACGGTGTAACGCCGTTGGGCAGCAGCGGATATCCGTTAGGACCCTTCGGCTGTGAGTTCAGCAGCGTGCCCGGATCGAAGGAAGTCGGCCCCTGTTCAAGCGTGAACACCCTGTCGAAGTTGTTAGCAGGCGCCAGTGTCTGAATCCCCAGAACAGGCAAATTCTGCGTAACATTGTGCCCGAAGATGGAACCAAAGACGCCGAGATCATAACCACGCCCGTAACCCGTACGGATCACGGTCTTGGGGTCAAGCTGATACGCGATACCGAGACGGGGCGCAAAATTCGTGAGTGGCCCCTGCACGTTCAGGTTCAGGCCCACTCCCTTCGTCCCGGCAACCAGGACTTCGCCTGTACCCAGATCGACAAAGCCACCCTGGTTAGGCCCGCTCACCGTCTGCGGGCGGTAAATCTCCCAGCGCAGCCCGTAGTTCACCGTCAGCTTCTGGGTGACCCTCCAGGTATCCTGGCCATAGAAGAACCAGCGGTTCTGCTTCTCCCGTGCATCTGACGAAGTGCTCACGTAGCGTTGAAAGAGTTGCACGTTCCCCACAAGGAACGTTGCCAGGCCGGAACCTCCTCCGGTGGGCCCCTGAGTGCCGGCAGCGTTAAAGCTTAGCTGCCCTGCGCGGTGCTGATCGCTTGGCACACGCAGGTTGTATGCCTGCCGGATGTCGGTGCCGAACTTGAAAGTGTGATTCCCCGCAATGCGCGTCCAGTTGTTCACGAACTGAATCTGTTTCTCGTTCTCATTCAGAGGGCAGTTACAGCCATTCACACCCAGCGCGTAACCGAACTTGAACAGGTTGCTGCCGTAATCGTTGATGAAGAACGCGGGCATGCCTCCCGTAAAAGTCTTGTCGAGGTTCAAACCGGGTATGCCCGCGTCTTTCGCGGGACTGGTATCCAGCCCGTTAGGTACCACGAACACCTGATAGCGGAAGAAGCCGAAGCGGAAGTCGGTGAACAGATTGGGGCGAAGAGCGTAGTCG
>JAUZEU010000097.1 GCA_030838885.1 Bryobacterales bacterium
TAGTATTCCGCGTGGTCCACCCCGGCGGACATCCGCGCCAGCACGGCTTTGCGGTTTTCGGACACAACTGGGACGACATGCCCTGGAAATGGGCCTGGAACAACCAGTCAAAGGATTGGATGCAGACCATGGGAGACAACCAGCACTCGCAGAAGACGGGCAGCGTCAATGGCATCGGCCCCACCCGGCACGTCAATCTGAGGACCTGTGCGGGCGGCGCGTTCTCGCAACCGGGCGACTATCTGTTCCGGACGCAGGAGGCCTTTCAATTCCAGGGCGGGCTGTGGGGTCTCTTCCGCGTGACACCGGGTGCCGGAACGTGCACTGTCGACGCCGTCAGGTGACGAACTGAAAACTTACAAAGGAGCAGACTCATGGCAAAAATTCCTGCAAACCGGCCCTCGGGCGGTGTGACAGTTACCTGGGACGAGGGAACGCTGGCCCTCGGTGACATCCTGGATCCCGGCGGCAACGACTTCGGTTCCGGCACGCAACAGGTACATGTGGAGATGGACCAGGTGGGCGACCTTGCCATCCTGGAACGGCACACATCGTCACGCGGCAACCAGGTGAATTTTAACAATGGTGAACGCGGCGACTACTTCATCCAGACGGACCGGTCCCGCGACAAGCTGGTCCTCACATTTACGCCTCCGGTCGATGCAGCCGTCGTGCAGATCGCGGCCATGGGCATCTTCGCCCCTGTAAGGTATCGCGCTTTCGTCCAGGCACGCTTTATTGGCGGTGCGTTGTCGCAAGAAAAATCGATTACGGGGACCACCGTCGCGGCAAATGGCGGGGCAGCGTTCCTCGGCCTGCAGCGAAGCGCCGCGGAAGCTCCTATAGAGTCGCTTTTCTTTAGCGTCGAGCCCCAACAGACCGCAGACGTCATCCGCCGCTTCGCGGTCAATCAGGTAACAGCACTGGCCGCTAGCGCGGTCATTGCGAAACGAGCGGGCGAGTAAAACCATGCGAAGGAGCATACTTACCCTTCTTCCGGCATTCTGCCTGTTTGCGCAACAGCAGCCGCCCACGCAACGCGCTGAAATGGATGGAGTCGCTGCCGATCTCTCCGTCCGTGATATCGACGGAGCCCCCGGCACTGCGCAAGTGACCATTCGCGTCACGGATGCCGCCAGCGGCACTCCCCTCGATGGACCCGCACCGCGCGTGTGGTTCAGCAAGCGGCGTAACGAAGCGGTTGCGATAGAGACCCCGTGCCTGGATAAGATCCGCTCCTTCGCCGGAGGGCAGTTGTCGGCTCGCGCCGACGCCGACCTGGACGGCTACCTCGTTGTCACGATGAATCAGGACAGTACCGTCACCTTCCTGAACCCGGCGGTGGCCTCGCTTTCGCAGTTGGAAAGCATTGTCGAACTGAAGGGTGTCGGGCAGGACATGGTTTACGCGCCCGCAGTTGGCCGCATCTTCATCAGTGTGGCCGCAACCGCCAGCCTTGCTGTGATTGACATCGCCACCCGCAAGCTGGTGGCTGACGTCGCTCTGCCGAAAAGCTCCACCCGCCTGGCCCTCTCGCCCGGGGGAACGTCTGTCTGGGCGTCCATGGAAGGTGACGCGGGGCTTGCCGTAATCAATGTATCTTCGCTGCGAATCGAAGCCACGCTCGCGGTGGGATTAGGCCCCCACGCCTTTGCTTTCTCAAGCGACGCACGCCAGGTGCTGGTCACCAGCGCGAAGTCGGACACGGCGGATCTGTTCGATGCTGTGGGCCACCAGCGCATCGCCTCGGTCCATGCCGGAGCTACTCCCGTTGCAGCAGTGTTCGCTCCGGCGGCACGCATGTTCTACATAGCTAACTTAAATGGCAAGGAAGTAGTGGGTCTGGACCCGGAATCCGGAAAGCTGACGGCGAGGGTTCCCGTCGCACCCGGAGTGGTTGCCCTCGCCGTCGATCCTGAAGGCCGCTATATCGCAGCCGTGAACCAAACGCAAAATACGCTGACGATGATCGATACCGCAACCAACGGCATCATCGGAACCACAAATGCCGGGACGGAACCGGACCAGATCGCGTCTACAGCCCGATACGCCTATATCCGCAGCCTCGATTCCGATCAATTCACTTTGCTCGACTGGAAAGATCTTCGGGCCGGAAACGCGCAGCCGCTGCGTATACAGGCCGGACGCCACAAGCCCGTCGAAGCTCCTGAAGCTGTTGGTGCCGCGCCGGTTCTGGCCCCGGCGCCTGAAGGCAACACCATGATCATCGCCAACGCGCCCGATGGCATTCTGTACTTCTACGAAGAAGGCATGATGGCGCCAAAACGAACTATCTCAAATTACAAGCGTAAAGCGCGTGGCATCCTTGTCATCAATCAGGGCCTCCACAGGACAGGCACCGGCGTTTACGAAGGTACGGTGCGAGTGCCATCCGAAGGCCGATACGATGTTCCGCTGTTGATCGAAGAACCGCGCTTCCACCACTGCTTCAGCACTTCATTTGCTTCCGGCGCGGCACCGCCCAGGCAGGATTTCCGCATGCTTACGGTCGAGCCGCTTTTTTCGGACAGAAAGTTTACTGCCGGGCAAAATACGCTGCTGCGGTTCCGCTTGAAGGACGCCGCTGGCCAGCCTGTCACCGGCCTTCGTCAGCTTCAGCTCCTCGCCTTTCAGCCCCCGGGCGTCTGGCAAAGCCACCAGTGGCTGCAGGAAGCGGCGGAGGGCGTGTACGAAGCGGCGCAGGTGTTTCCGGTAAGCGCGAACGTGCTGCTGAGTGTGAATCTCCTGGACTCTGGCTTCAGGCTCCGGCAATCTGCGATTCAGGTCCATGTGAGTGAACTGCCATGAAGCTGCTTCTCGCCATGCTCGCGGTTCTATCCGGCGCGGCTTTCGGTGCCGAACGTGGTCGCGATTTGTTCGAGACCGGTGCAACGCCGGGCCGCGATGTGGTCGCGACTCTTCGCGGCGATGCCGTGGAAATACCCGCACGTTTGATGGCTTGTGCCAATTGCCACGGAGTTCACGCGGAAGGCAGGACCGAAGCCGGCGTAAGTGCGCCACCGCTGACTGGCAACCTTCCGCTCGATGTTCTTGAACGCGTCGTTCGCGACGGCATTGGCAAAGACGGCAAGCCCCTCCATCCCGCTATGCCCTCCTATCGATTCACTCGTGACGAGATTGCCGACCTGCACGCCCACCTGCTCCGGCTAAATGGCCACAGCCCGGCCAACGGCGTTACACCCGATGAAATCCGTATCGGTCTTGCTACAGGGCCTGACACTCGGTTATCATCTGCCGTCGAACGAGTAATCCGAGCGGCCTTCGAAGATGTAAATGCTCACGGCGGAATCTTCCGGCGCAAAATCCTTCTTGTGTCCGGCCCGCGCCATGCAGATCTGAAAGGTGCCACGCTGGCGTCCGTTGCCAGCTTGGCCAATGACTGGAACGCATCAGACCAACCGGTCATCGGTCCACTATCGGCTGCTGCGGAGGGGTCAAATGTGTTCACGCTCCTGCCTGCCGAGACCGAGCAATGGTCTTCCTTGTGCCGATACCTGGCCAGGGACGCGCGAAACAGCGTACAGGTACTTCCGGAAGATCAGCAGCGGTTCATCGGAAGCGTTCCGGCGTGCCGTGCATTGCTCAGGGAGACCGGGGCAGCCAAAACCATACTCTTCGCAGGCCGCGAGGCAGACCTCGAGAGAGTTATCCGTGCTAATCCTGGGCGGCAAATAGCGGCCCTGCACATCGCCGTTGCGCGAACCGTGTCCCGCTTGCCGGAGGAGGCGCGAAACCGATTATTGATCGCTTGTCCGGCATTACCTGCCGACCAGGCCGACCCTGCTGCCATTGACGCCGCCGCCGCCGGAAGTCCCGAGTTTCCGGCTTTGCGGGCAATGGCTCTGGGAGCAGCGCGCGTGTTGATCGAAGCCTTGAAACGCGCCGGCCGGGATCTTACGCAGGATCGCCTCCAGGCCGCCCTCGAAACTCTGAATGGTTTCGAAACCGGACTGATACCCCCAGTCACTTTTGGGCCCGGAACACGATCCGGAGTGCGCGGCGCGTACCTGGTACGGGCTGCCGCAGACCGTTTCATTTTATTAAGCAGTTGGATGACTGCAGAGGAGTAGACATGACGACAAAGGAGATAACCCGCTTCGCTGCCTTTATGGCCTGTTTGGGATCCGGAGTAACCGTTCGGGCCCAGACTGTTCCGTTTCACATTCTCGGCCATATCCAGAGCTTCAAACTGGATACAACCTGCGGTACCGGAATCGATCCGTTGCTGTGCGGCGGGACCATGAAAGTAAATGGCGTCACGGTAACCTTGCCGGCTAACACGATTCTCTGGTTCCCTGCCGCCTTTCTCACGCCCAACGATGTATTCCGGTGGCAAGGCCCGGATACGGCGAAGCCGGACGCAGGAGCCAATCCTGCTCTGGCGGGCTTCCCTCTGAAGACCTCCTCCGGCCTCGCGCTGGAAGATCCCACGCCGCCGCTGGCCGCCTTTGAAGCCGACATCACCGGCAATATTCAACCCGCTGCAGGTACCGTGCCGCCGATGTATGTCGCCGGCCTTGTCAGGATCTCGCAGCAGTCGCTGAATACGACCGACGGCTATATTCTCGCCATCAACACCACAACCGGCGAACTGACTGTTGGGCCGAAGGACGCCGCCCCCACGGCCCCCGACGCCGCGAAGGTCCGCATCAATGACCCCGAAGGCAGGTTCGGCCTGAAGCGCAACTCCTACGACTGGCGCTTCGCGGTTGATGATGAGAATGCGACGGTGCGCTCCGCCACGGGATACCCGATGTGTATTCCCCGTAACGGTGCGGACGCTGAATGTCCCGCTGCCAATCGTGGACCCGGCGCTCCCCTTTCGCGGCTCACTATGGGTCCGGTCGACGCAATGGATTTTCTGGCGCCTGGAGCCGCGGGGGGCCCCGGAGTGGCCCCGGCACCAGCATGCCCCGGGTGCAATCCAAATAAACAGGCGCCTTTCACAGTGGGCGACCGGATTACTTTCGCAGGCACGCTGGCCAAAGATGCGGCCGGGAACAAATATATCTCGGCGCATACCATTACGGCTTGGGTGGGTATCTATACAAAGCCCAAAAAAGACCCCGCCTATCTTTCTATTGAAGTATCCTTACTCGCTACCGGTGGAGTTCCGTTCACCGGAGTTGGTCAGGAAAATGGCCCCGGAGGAGGCATCGGGTCTACCAGAATCAAGATGGAGGTTGTCACCACAGATCCTACCCGCCCGGTGGCAGTGTTCGCTATGGACTTCGTCTCGCCGGGCGGGGGCGCGCCAAGGGTGGCTACGGAGCGCTCGCTCGCAATGACGGCGGCGGCTGCAGCACTGGCACGCGCGAAGAAAAATGCCGTGATCCCCTCGATGACGTTCGCCCCTTCGGCTAAACCACCTTTCGGGAGACTTCGGCTGGTGGTAGACCGGGCCAACTTCCTTCCGCCCTCACGCGAATTGAGGGTCCGCTTCGTCGGAAGCACAGGGGTGAAAAGCCCCGGCGTTGCGAACGGCGTGCTGGCTAATGAGTATAAAGCGCCTGTGGGCGAATTCATTTTCCCCGAAAACCTGGTCTTCGGCCAACCGGCAGTTCCAGCGAATTTCGAAAACCTGTGCTTTTTATTTACAGGTATCGGACCGCTTGACACCTTGGCACGGACTGCAGGTCCGACGGTTGGTCGGTTGTCACCATGGCCCGATTCCGGACACATGACCCCGGAATCGGCCTGCCTCCCTTAGTTCCGTCAGGAGGAAGTCGGAGGGATCATGAAACTCGCCTGAGGTTCTCTGATCGACTTGGTACGGCGCAGAGCGCGTTGAACATTCGGCTGCTGAGAATTGAGTCGTTGGCCTGGCCTGCCAGGTCACTGGCGGAGCCTTTCGTTGGTTGTGTATAAGCGTCAGACTGAACTGCAGGGTTCAACGGTTAACCACATCCGGGAGGTCTTGTGATCCGGCAACCAGGATGACTCTGCGCTTAGACATGTCTGCCGCATTCGCCGAGCAAAGAGGGGCCGTGTTATCGCATTCAGCCCGCTCACCGCTGGCCTCACGGACATACTCCTCCAGCCGGTCGAAGGTGCTGTTCCACCCGAAACCATGCCCATCACGGTCCTCGATTGTGGGGAAGACGGCCTGGTGAAAGTTCATCGTCGTCTTGCCATCATGTTCCTCGAACGTGATGGTCACCAGCGTGTCGTGTCGCGGAATATCCTCACGACCATCCCAACCAAACGTAAAAACCAGGCGCTCCGGCTCTACTACCTCGCGGTATTCTCCGCTCTGCCAAAGATCGGCTTGTCGCACATCGCCGCAACCCTCACCCGCCACGGCGCGATGCAGACATATGCGCCACTTCCCTCCAGGCCGCAGATCGTGTTGCATGTGCATGACAACAAAGCCGCGCGGACCCATCCAATGCTTCAGGTGCTCCGGATCGGTCCACACCTTCCAGACCAGAGTTCGGGGTGCCTCAAACACTCGCGTGATGTGCAGGTGACCTTGTGCTTCCAATTCCCGCGACTGCG
>JAUZEU010000098.1 GCA_030838885.1 Bryobacterales bacterium
CAGATAAGGAGAAACCACATCCTCGCCAATATCGATTCCGCTTTTGTGGGTTCGCCCGAAGTTGGGGATTCCGCCGGCATCGATCAGCATCAGCTTGCCATCCGGAAAAGCTGCCAACGGGCTGTCACCCTGGCCGACATCGATCGCGTTCAGTTCAAGGCGGCCAGGCTCGGTTCGTGGCGCAAACGGATGGAGCGTGATCACCGCGAGCGTAGCTGCCACCACCGTCCATGCGGCAACCCGCATCTTCCATGGCATATTCCGAACGGCAGCCGCAATCAGCGCGGCGATCAGGAGCGCAGCCAGCCACCATGGCGGACCGGGAATCCGCCAGTCCGGCTCCCATCGTGCGTGAAACGAGACTGCCCATCGTGAAACGCCCAATAGCCAGGCACACAGACCGGCTAGCAAATGAGAATTCAGCCCGATCGCTAAGAATCCGAGCGGTACCACGGCGCTCAACACCGGCACAACAATCGCATTGGCAGAAAGACCGCTGAACCCCATCCGATGAAAGTAAACGATCATCGGCAACGCCAGGCCAAGCTGAATGAAGAATGAGGACAACAAGATTTCCCAGAGGTATAGCCAGACCCTCGCGGTTCCCACCACTATCGCTGACGCGAACGCAGGCGGCAACCCGGTCACCAGAGTGATTGTCGAAGCAAGAAGACGTAATTCCACCCGAAACTGCGCAGCCACCGGATCCATCCGGATATCTTTCCTCTGTTCTTTTAGCCCAGCCAAACCATGCGACAACGGTCCGGATGTCGCTGCGATCGCGGGCACTACGAACGCGCCAATCAGCGCCACCGCAAGGAATGACAACTGGAAGCTTGCGTCAAACAATTCATCGGGATCCACAATCACGAACAGAAGTGCGACAGCAGCCAGAATGTTGAGCATCCGGCCCTCCCGGAAGAACACGCGCCCGATGCCATACAGCGACATGCCCGCGGCAGAGCGCAACACCGGAGCTTGCCAGCCAGTGATCCCGGCATAAAGCCATGCCACGACAATTGTCGCAGCCAAAGCCAAGCCTCGCGGCACGGCGCAAATCCGGAGGAAGAAAAGCAGCACAGCCGCCAGCACCGCTACATGACTGCCGGAAATCACCAGGGCGTGGAAGGTGCCCGTTGAGCGATAGTCGGTGGTCCACATGCGGTCCAGCTTTGCAGTAGCGCCGATCAAAACCGCCTGCATCATCCCGTTTGCGTAAGGATCGTTGGCGTAAAGCGAGTCCAGCCGTTCGAGCGACGCGGTGCGGATCGCGAAGATAAGTCGCGGTATTAGCCTGCCACAGCGACCGGGCATAACTTTAACCCCGGCAACATCGCCTGAGGCATTCCAATACACCTGCTGCCGCGCGAAGTAGTGCACGGCATCGAACGACCCCGGATTCTTGTAGTTATGCGGGCGCCGTACTTTGCCCACCATTTCCATAACGGTTCCATAAGGAAGAGCGGGGAACGAAACTCCTGGTTTGGCGAACAGCGAGACCTGCGCCCTCGCTCCCGGGGCGAGTTCCAGGATAAACCGCTCCCGATCCGCAGCTACTAGTGCGGGATCGACCACACATCCGGATAAAATTGCAGGTGTATTATCAGGAATTGATAAAGAAGGTGCCGGATTTGGTGGGCGCGTTGCCACAATAGCGATCCCGCCGAAAACAATTGCCGCTATAGCAGCAATACGACAAGTAAAGCTGCGCAGGGCCCGGCTAACCAGCGCGACTATCCCCAGCGCCGTCGACGCGCCGACCGATTCAAAAGATAGGAAATGAAATGAAACTGCGAGAACGATACCGGCTGTTACCGCCGCGAAGGGTATAAGGAGGGGCTCCCGCCAGCGCACTAATCTCTAGTGGGGATGGATTCGGAAATTCTCAGGGAGTTGGTCAGAAATTCAAGCCAGGCGAGGACGATAAAGGTTTTATGAGCACGATCGTCGGGGTTTTGCCAGCGCTCAGCCGTAGAATCGTCAAAAAATGCGGGAAGCAGGCGGTATTGGTTTAGACCATTGGACCAATCGGTAGAATAATTGGCTTCAAGCGCGCAAGCGCCTTCGAAATCCGCCAGGCACTCCAGTTCGTCGAGTGACAATCCACGCAGAAAACCAACAACTACCCGTCTTTTTGAAGCCGTCACGGTGCGGAGCAACGCACCAGCAAGTGAAGAGCGAGAGGCGACAACGGCCAAAGGTAGCTCCATGGGTACGTTCAAATCCGTACCCTCGTTACAATTATCCTGGACGTTGGTCACGAAAGCAAGAGCACAGCATGAACAACTTAACCAAGCCGTGGGGCCAGAGTTCAATTCGGTCCCGAGCCAGCTACTTGATCGCAATAGTAGTCGTGGCCGTCCCGCTACTGGGATCGATGCTTGCAATGCTGTTCATAAATACTTTAATGGCTACTGACCCGGTTGGGGCGTCCTGCGGAATAAGGATATTTAACTGCCATACGCCGACCAGAGTCGGGTTTAGTCCTGAATACTGGATATTAGCGTCAGGCAAAAACGTCTTGGCATTTCCAATGAGCACTTGAGGAATCGATGCCGCCGGGAGCGGTCCCGTCGGTGCGGCCCCGTCGACGGGTGCATTGGGGACCTGCCCGACGCCTGTTCCATACAAGGTGATGTATTGACCGCGTACAACCGGATTCAGTGACGAATTCAGCGAATTGTCCGCGACATTAGCCGCGATGATTTGACCGGTGCCCGCCTGGTTGCTGGTGAAAAAACCAGGGGAGGCAGAGTTCAGTTGCACCTCAGCGCCCCCATAAATCTGGCCCGTGGAAGGACGGATGGCCAGCAGATCCGCCGTGCCACCGGTTGGCAAACTATTGGAAAAAACTGTATTAATCTGGCCGGGGGACACAAAGAACAAAGGCGCAGGCGTTCCGTTTACCAGCAGCTGGGTATCACTCAGGGCCGTAGGAAGCGGCGCTGCGAGAGCGGAACCGGTCCCGTTCGCGATCACGTTCGCCACTGGTTGCCCTGCATTAGCATGTGGGAACACCGCTGCAATGGTGCCCGCCGCCAAAGGGCGGGTTGAATAGGTCGCCGCGTTCACTACATCCAACTGCGGGCCAAAATAGAGAACCCGGTTGTCGCCATCGCCCACCAGGAGATTGCCGTAGGTATCTACATAAGCGGAGATGGGAGCAGTGGCAGGCAGAGCTGCGTCAGACGCATTATTTTTTAACGGCAACTGGTCGATGGATGGGAAGTGCGCCACTGCATTCTGCCCGGAATCCGCCACCCAAAAACCATTTCCGGTTGCGCTGATGGCAAGCGGCACACTGAATTGAGTGTTGAGGCTGATAGGGGGCGTGTCGAAACTATTGATGGCCCCCGCCTTATTGAAAATCTGAACCCGGCGGTTCCCGGTATCTGCGATCAGTACCCTGTCCTGCGGATCTACGGCGACCCCCCGGGGAGAGTTGAAGCGGGGCGGGTCGCTGCTGCCGGCACTGATGCTGGTGAAATTCGAAGACCCAAGCACTTTATTTGCGCTCATACCGTTGCTGAACGGCTTGGGGAAGAAGAGCGCTCGGTTATGGTTAGCGTCCACCGCAATAAGCCACCCGCCGTTTTCAACTGTGGCATTCGCGGCATCGGCCGTTAGCGCAATCGAAATGGGCGCACTCATGGTGCGGTCGGACGGGTCATTCACAATCGAATTGAAACCCGTTTGGCCGATTACCAGATCGGCGCTCTCGAGTGCGTTCTTTCCTGACGCAAAGGGAGCAGGGAACCGAACAATCCGGGAATTGCCGGTATCCGCCACATATAAATTTCCTGCCGAATCGACCGTCAGAGAAGTTGGCGAATGAAGGCCCTGTGCATTCGGCTGCGTCACATCGCCCGATGGATAGTTGACCACGTTTCGCAGGAAATCGGGCTGTCCGATTACCAGGTCGGCCTTTTGACCATTCTGAACGCTGCTGAAGTCCTTATACCCCAAAATCCTGTTGTTCTGCGTGTCCGCTACATACAGGTGAGCCGGGGTTGAACTTTGGTCCAGAATGGCGGAACCGCTGGGGCTGTTGCTGGAAGGCGGCGCAATGGCAAATTCACGGCCTTCAATCAAATTGACGGCGCTGAACGGAAAATCCAACTGTCCGATAACTCGGGACGCCGCGGCGCTCACCCCGCCGGGACCGGCAGGGTAAACCAGAACACGGTTATTCCCGGCATCGGCGACATACAGTTCCGAACCTGACGAGGCTACGTCCAGTGGAAGATTCAGCGACGACGCCGATGCATCGCCATTTCCCTGATTGGGCTTTCGCGTGTTGAACCCGCTCTGCCCAAGCACGGCTGTGGCGGAAGGCGAGAATTGGACGCTCTCGGCTGGCCAGGAGTCGACCGGCGGGAATATCAATACACGGTTATCCAGCGAGTCCGTCACAATCACACCTGTACTGGTTGCTGCCACTCCATACGATCCAGCCAGGGAAATCTGCGTAGGCGCGCCGGTATTCCGCGCCTGGGCATCGATTCCCAAAATCCGGATTGCCACCGCGTTAGAGCCGATGGCTGGCGGATAAACTACCACGCGGGGTCCGCCATCGGTCACAAGCAATCTGCCCGCCGGATCGAACGCCAGGCCCTGCGGCTGAAGCAGGCCCGTCTTGCTGTTTGCCGTGGTTGCCTGAACGCGTGATACAAAATCGGCCTGTCCGACAACCAGATCTGCGGACGGGCCGTTCTGGTTCGCCTTCAGCGCCGACGGCTGGTAACGCAGAACGCGGTTGTTACCGGAATCGGCCACCCAAAGATTCCCTGCCGCGTCGAACGCGATCCCGGTACGCGGGACAGCCACGCCGCTCAGCGAAAGAGACGTCGCGGTAACTCCGTTCGGGTTCGCGGTTCTGCCGCTGAAAGAGGTTTGCCCAATCACCAGATCCGGAAACTGCTGTCCACCTGGCTGCGCCACAGGCTTCGGGTATCGCACGATCCGGTTATTACCGGAATCCGCTATATAGAGGTTTCCCGCAGGGTCGACGGCCAGGCCGGACGGCAGGTTCAGGCCGGTGGTCGAGCGCCCATTCTGCGCGGAGGACAGATTTCCAAAACGGTCGACCTGCCCAATCACGACATCGGCGATGGCACCAGCCCTCAGCTGAGTCGAATACTGGAACCCGAGCACGCGGTTGTTGCCCGCGTCCGAAATGTAAACAACGGGCGGAGAAACGGAACTATCCACCGCAATGCCGGATGGAAAACTGAATTCCCGGCCTTCCACCACATTGGGCCCGATATTCGTAATCTGAGTCGGATTACTTGCCGTGCCTATGAATTGGGGGTCACCCAAAACTTTGAGGGGCTTACGGTAAAGACCCTGGGCGGGAAGAGTACCGGCGAACGTCAGAACAAGGCTGGAAATCAGGAGGAATCGTGTGTGAAGCAAAGCACTTAAAACGATAGCACGCAAAACAGGAGAGATCGACGTGAGTAATGCTTTCGGCAGCGCCCGGAAGTCAGAATTCCAGCCAAATGTCCGACCGAAAATTATGCGCTCTCAGCCTTGGGCCGGGCCGAAAGAATAGTCACCCTGACCGGCCGCGCCTCCGGAGCTATCTTCATGATTTTGCACACGATTTGTGCTCTATCAGCAGGAACCACCGCCCGGGTGACGTTCCCCTGCGAGTCAACACCCGCGAACACGAAAACCTGCACGTTAGGGACGAAGATCTCGGTGACCCGGAGACTTTCGCTTCCGGTGTAGAACAGTACTACCAGCTCCTGATCCTCCTTGAGCGGCCGCTGCATGGCCTGAATCTGGCCGAGGATAATGCCGCCGATAGACTCCGGCGCGGGCTGCGGCTTCTCGCCGGGCTTCGGAGCTTCCGGCCCGGTGATCGCATCCATGACATTTTTCTTCGTCGCTTCCAAAGCCTGACCGGCGATTACTTTGCCAATGTTGCCAAATGCCATGCCCTATCCTGACACAGGATATGATCGACGACTTGTTATCCCGCTCTTCGGTCTCGGACTTCAGTGACCCTGGCCCGGACGATGCCGAACTACGGCTGATTCTCGCCGCTGCGGTGCGCGCCCCCGACCACGGCAAATTGCACCCCTGGCAATTCCTCGTCATCCAGGGCGAAGCTCGAAACGAGCTGAGCGAATTGTTCGCCGACGCCCTCGTCCGGCGCGAACCGCAGGCAACGGACAAACAGATCGCCAAAGAAAAAGCGAAGCCATTGCGCTCGCCAGCGACGATCGCGGTTGTGGCGAAGGTCACACCGGAGCACAAAATCCCGGTTGTGGAGCAGGTAGTCTCTGCGGCGGCTGCGGGGATGAATATCGTAAACGCAGTCCACGCGCTCGGTTTTGGAGCGAAGTGGGTCACCGGCGCCAATTGCTACGATCCGTACTTTCTCGCGGAGTTCGGCGTCCGGCCACCCGACCAACTGCTGGGGTTCATCCACATCGGCTCGCTGAAGACGGCGCCGGAAACAACCCGACCAGACGCCGCGCAATTTACAACGGAGTGGCGAAGAGCGAGGCCAGATCGCTGAACCGTTCCAACACCAGCAGACGCCCTTCGGGGTCCTGAATCTCTTCGCGCTCCAGGGACCAGGTACGCTCATGGGGCACGAACACGGCTCGCAATCCGGCTTTCAGCGCCGGGTTGATATCCGACTTCGGGCTGTTACCGATCATCCAGGTCCGGCTCAAGTCAAATCCGCGCACGTTCGCCAGATTTTCATAGGTCTCGAGGCTCTTCTCCTTAACCACGGCACAATGGGCAAAAAGTGCCCGCAGGCCGGAATTGTCAATCTTTCGGTTCTGCTCATCCGGATCGCCCTTGGTGCAGAGCGTGAGTTCGTGTCTCTCCGCGAGGAACGGCAGCGTTTCCGCCACGCCATCCATCAATTCGATACCTTGCGCCAGAATCTGGTGGGCGATGGCAGTCACCCGATGCAGGTCATGCTCCTCGACTGCTCGCTCGGCCAGCCGAAGGTAGCACTGGCTCAGATTGCGGCCGAAGTTCACCGCACCGTAGCCGTGGATCCGGTTGTTCACAATTTCGATCTCGTCCAGGATATCCCGAATCTCCGCAGGCGTCAGTGACGAATGGTTGAGGTAGTCGCAGAACTGATCGAAAGCCTGCTCGAAGTAGACGTTGTTCTCCCAAAGGGTGTCGTCGGCGTCGAAGATCAGGTGCTGTCTCTCTGTGATGGGTTGGGCGAGGGGTTCCGTGATGGGCATGTCTTCAGCGTCTGGGCGGTTTCGGCGCGAGCGTAAACGGGATCTCTACCAGGACATCCACTTCGATCGGCAACCCATTGCGGGTGGCCGGGTAGAATTCCCATTTTGCCAGTGCCTCCTGGGCGCTTTGGTTCAGCCTGCCGTCAATTCCGCGAATCAACTCCACGCCGGACACCTTACCCTGCCGGTCGACAACACAGCCCAGCGTGACCTTGCCCTCGACGCGCTCTTCCACCGCTGCGGGAATATATTTGGGATCCACCTTTCGGTGGGGAACGGGTGCGGCGATAGGGGCAAGTCCTGCCTCGCGGGCAGTCCGGTCGGCGTACCACATCAGCCAACTGCCGGAGTAGCTCGTCAGGTTTGGCATTTGAATGGCCATCATGAAAACATCGCGGCCGTTGAAACGCGGGTCCGGCGCACCCGAAACTTTGGTCGGAACAGCCGGACCCAATGCCGGGTAGGTCGAGTCGGGCGCCACCCTTACGGTCATCACGGGTTCGCCCTTTCGCATTGCGGCGCGAAGAGTCTCTGCCGATGTGGGCGCCGCATGAGCCTGCGCGAGCAGATCGGGTTTGTTTTGTTGAGGCCCGCGCACGAACAAATCCGGAACGCTGAGACCTTTGCCTGCCCCTTCAGAAACGGACCCATTTGGATTTACCTTAGGCCCGGCCGAAAATGCTGCCGGGCTGGGCGCCGAAGGAAGGGTGGTGGCCCGCTCCAGCGGATTCAGCCCTACAATGGCAACGTTCAGATCCTGCGAATTCGGCGGTGCATCCAGAGTTGGTTCGCGTACAGGTGCGTTGCGTCCCGTACCGGATGGAGCGGTGAAAGGGCGCGGAGGCAGCTTCGGGGCGGAGCCTGGCACACCGGCACCCGGCCCGAGATTGGCTTCGAATTGCGGCGCATCAGCCGCGAGCGGAACCACTGCGAGGCGTTGCTGTTTAGCCACGGGAGCCGCAAACGGTTTCGCCGGAAGGCGCACCTCGATGCGGGTCGAGGCGCTTTCTACGGGCTTCAACTCGGGCGCATCCGGCACGTCCACCCTGGATGGGTTCGGTCTTACAAGTTCAGGCGGCGCCACAAACGGCTGGCCCGGCAGTTTGACAGCCAGCAGGTTCGGCGATTCCAGAGGCTGCGGCGCAACGACCGCCGGCATGGGAGCCCAGACCATCTGATCCCGTTTTGGCGCATTCTTAGGCGAAGACACCATCGCCTGTTTTGAAACCGTTTCCGCCCGCAACGGCAGCTTTTCCGCCTTAGCCTTCGCCGGTGTCACACGAGGCAGTTCCCTGCGGAACTTGTACCAGACGATTTTTTCTTCTTTTCCCGAAATCGCCTGCTTGTACTCGCTCTCAGAGGCGCGAGGCAGTTGAACACTCGGAGCCTCCATAAACGCCATAAAAGCAACCGTATGGACCGCCAGCGACAACGCAAGCGAGAAGCCCCGCTGCTTCCTGACGTCTTCAGGTGTACGGCCGCCCTGATACAGCCACATCATGCTTAAAGACTCGCCGGTCTGTGCCCGAAACCGTTCATCGGCGCGAGACGCTGCATCCTCGCTTTATATCGTCTCCGTTCCAGGTACGGTTTGGTGACGTCAATGAACTGCTGCAGGCGCTCGCTTTCAGACCGGCTGCGCAACAACATATTCTGAAAGTCGAGATCGTCCACAATCGGGGCCAATTGAAAGCTGAGACGCGGCTGGTTCAGGTCGGGGTCAGCGGCAGGCTGCTCATCCCCGGCCTCGTGGAGCGCCTGTCGGATGTGCCTGTACGCCTCTAAGGCCTGAATCCGTAATTCGGCGCTGACCGGGCTCCAGTCCTCGTCGTCAAAATATTCCACCTCGCCCTGCAGGTAATCCTTTTCTTCATTGATA
>JAUZEU010000100.1 GCA_030838885.1 Bryobacterales bacterium
TCAACGCCTCATGGCGGCGGTGGTCCTGGTGGTGGTCCGGTTGCCGTGAAGAAGCATCTGGAGCCGTTCCTTCCGGTGCCGCGACTCAAGCGATTGAAGGATTCGCTGACATGGGATTACGACGTCCCGCAATCCATTGGCAAGGTCCGCGCATTCTATGGCAACTTCGGGGTACTGGTGCGCGCTCTGGCTTACATCTTGGCCCACGGAGGTCCCGGCCTCCGCAACGCCACAGTGGATGCTGTGTTGAACGCGAACTACATCCGCCATAAGCTGCAGCCCTGGTTCGACCTGCCCTACAAACGCCCCAACATGCATGAGGTCGTGTTCAGCGATGACCGGCAAGCGGCGAAGGGTGTGCGTACAGGCGACATGGCGAAGCGGCTGATCGATTACGGCTTCCATCCGTACACCGTCAGCTTCCCGCTGATCGTCCACGGTGCGCTCATGATTGAGCCCACGGAAACCGAATCGAAGCAGGAACTCGATCTCTTCATCGACGCGATGATCTCCATCGCGAAGGAGATTGAGGACGAGCCAGCGAAGGTGACATCGGCTCCACACCTCACACGGACTAGGCGGGTGGATGAAGTCACTGCTGCGCGTAAGCCAATCATCCGCTGGAAGCCTAAGCAGGAGGGGGCGGCGATATGATGTTGAAGTCTCATGAAGCCTTTTGCATTGTTCCTGCTGCCCCTCACGCTCCTCGCCCAGGCGCCTCAAAATAAGCAGCTGCCGGCGCCGGGTATTCCGGTGCCGCAGGCTGATCAGCGCCAGTTGCGTGCAGGGCTCGATCGCCTGTACGCAAAGCTGGAGCCGCTTCGTAACAATCCGCATTTCGCGGATGTACTGATCTTCCACAAGGCCGTCCGGTTCGCACTGGATGGCAATGAGTTCTTCCGGCAGGAGCAGATCTATCGTGCGAAGGAACTGCTTCGCATCGGGTCGGAACGCGCGGATGCTCTGGCGCGTGGTGATGCTCCATGGACCAGCGCCACAGGTCTGGTGGTTCGCGCTTACACGTCGAAGATCGATGGCAGCGTTCAGCCGTATGGGCTGGTTGTGCCGCCCACCTTCGGGCCGGATAAGCCGCATCACTGGCGCCTGGACGCCTGGTTTCACGGTCGCAGCGACACCCTGAACGAAGTCGATTTCCTCTATGACCGCCTTCAGAATCCCGGAGAGTTTCAGCCGGTCGACACCATCGTTCTGCATCTCTATGGCCGGTACTGCAACGCCAGCAAATTCGCCGGTGAAGTGGACTTTTACGAAGCGCTGGAAGACGTGAAGAAGCATTACAACGTGGATGAGAATCGCATCCTGGTGCGCGGCTTCAGCATGGGCGGGGCTTCCGTGTGGCACATCGCGGCGCACAACGCCACTGACTTCGCTGCCGCTGCACCCGGTGCAGGCTTCGCCGAAACGCTGGAATATCAAAAGACTTCCAAATACGTGCCCACATGGTGGGAGCAGAAGCTCTATCACCTGACCAACGCGACTGACTACGCGGCAAACTTCACTGAACTGCCCATCGTCGCCTATAACGGCGATCAGGATCCTCAGCGCCAGGCCGCCGACATTATGGCGCGGAACATGGAAGCGGAAGGGCTGACGCTGTCGCGCGTTTGGGGCCTGAATATCGGCCACGCGTACACGCCTGAGGCTAAGGTGCAGCTAAGCCGGATGATCGATGCGATTGCCGCGAAAGGCCGGAACCAGTGGCCGCGCCAGATCCGGTTCACCACCTGGACCCTGCAGTACAACCGCATGCGCTGGGTGGTGGTCGATGGTCTCGGGAAACACTGGGAACGTGCCCGGGTGGATGCGGAGGTCGCGGGCGATCACGTTGTACGGGCGAAGACCACCAACGTGGCGGCGCTTAGCTTCGACATGGGCACGGCAGCAGGCCTGCTGAATCCGGCATCAAAGGTGACCGTTGAACTCGATGGACAGAGCGTGACGGTTCCCGGCCCCTTGACGGATGGCTCGTGGATCGCGCACTTCCGCCGGGATAACGGCAAATGGGCTCTCGCCGACGATGATGTGAAAGCGCTCCGCAAGCGCCACAACCTGCAGGGCCCGATCGACAACGCCTTCATGGACAGCTTCGTGATGGTGCGGTCCACCGGCATCCCAATGAACGAGACGGTAGGCAAGTGGGCGAAGTCCGAACAGGATCGCGCGATACAGCAATGGCGGGGACTTTTCCGCGGCGAACCGCAGGTGAAAGACGATTCGGCTATTACCGATGCCGATATCGCGGCCAGCAATCTGGTGCTGTGGGGCGATCCGCAAAGCAATAAGGTTCTCGCGCGGATTGCAGACAAACTGCCGATTCAATGGACGTCTGATGCCATCGTTCTGGGCACGCGCCGCTTCCCCGTTGCGACCAGTGCGCCGGTTATGATTTATCCGAATCCGCTCAATCCGAAAAAATACGTGGTGATCAACAGTGGCTTCACCTTCCGCGAGTCGGCTAACGGGAGTAACTCATGGCAGGTGGCCGAACTGCCTGACTACGCAGTCGTAGATCTCACTTCGCCGCCGGACAGCCGCTGGCCCGGCAGGATTGCTGCAGCCGGGTTCTTTGGCGAGAAATGGGAACTCCTCGCCGATGACGGCAAGTGACGTCAGACTTCGTTGGGCTTGATCCGCGCGTTGGTCCGGAAGGTCAGCAGGATCATGACCAGGATCACGCCCGCCATCGCCGAGGAACTCAACCAGAACGAGTGCCAGTCGTGAACTACCTTGCCGTTGACATTGTGCGTGAAGTAATCCACGGCCGCACCGGAGAGTAGTGAACCGACCAGCATCCCCACGCCATACGTCAGAAATACGATGAACCCCTGGGCAGCATTGCGAAGGTGCGGCGGCGCTTCCTGATCCGTGTAGAGCTGCCCCGTCATGAAGAAGAAGTCATAGCTCGCGCCGTGCAGCAGGATAGCCGCATAGAACATCCACATGCCACCATTCGGGTCGCCGAACGCCAGCAGCAGATAGCGCACCACCCAGCAAACCAACCCCAGAATGATGATGGCCCGGACGCTGAAATACCGGAAGATCAGGGGCATGAGCAGCATCATCACGACCTCTGAGGCCTGGCCCAGTGACATCTTGCCTGCCGCATTTGTCACACCCACCTCGTTCAGATAATCGTTCGTGAAGGAAAAGTAGAAGGTGAGCGGAATGCAGGCGAGCACGGACGCGATAGCAAAGAAGAAGAAGGCCCTGTTTTTCATCATCACCAGAGCGTCCAGGCCGAGTGCGGTACGCGCATTGAACTTCGTGCCTCTGCCCTTAGGTGGCACATGCGGCAGCACGCCGAGGCTGATCACAACCATTACGAGCGAGGCGGCCATTGCGACCCAGAACTGGCCTGTGGTCGCTTCCCACTTCATGTAGCCGACGATCACCGTGATGAAAATCCAGCCCAGCGTTCCCATCAGCCGGATCGCCGGAAACTCGCGGCCTGGATCCTTCACAAGCTGAAAGGCGAGCGTGTTCGTAAGCGCCACGTTGGGGAAGTAGCAAAGACAAAACAGCAGCATCAGCCCATAGACTTCCGGGAACGTTGTGGCCCGCGTCATCAGATACATGAGAACCGCGCACAACGTATACAGGACGGCCATCACCTTTTCAGTGGCGATGTACCGATCCGCCACCAGACCGATGAAGAAGGGCGAGATGATGGACGCGATGGATGCCGTTCCGAACACGGCACCTGCCTGCGTTCCGGTGAAATGCAGGGCGTTCGTCAGATAGTTCGTGATCGTGACATACCACGCCCCCCATACGACGTAATTCACGAACATCATTACGCCGAGGCGAACCTTTACATGTGAAGGGACGGACGAGAGCATTGTTGTGGAGTATAGCAACGGGTGCGATTCGTCGATGAGCGTTATTGTAGGCCCTGCCGATGCAAAAGACCACGTAAAGCTTACTTGGGCAGCACGATCAGCCCGTACGTTCCCGTGCCGCCCTTGATCTTTTTCGTCACCGAATTAGTAGCGACATCCACCACCGAAACATCACTCGACGGCCCATTCGCAGTAAACAGAGTCTTGCCGTCCGGTGAAATCCCGATACCCCACGGACGCGGTCCGACCTCCAGCGACGTAGCCACCAGATTCGTCTTCGTATCAACCACGAAAACTTTGTGGCCGCGTCCTGTGCTGACATACAGCTTCGAAGCATCAGGCGACAACTGCAGACCCATGGGCTTTACTTCGCCCGGTGTCCCCAAACCGATGATCTGAACCTGCTCATTCTTCCCCGCGTCGAACAACACCACGCCGCCATCATTCTCCGCATTCACGTAACCCTTCGAACCGTCCGGCATGAACACGATGTTGCGTGGACGCCGCCCCACCTTGAACACCTTGAGCACTTTAGCGGCAGCCGGGTCGATCACCGCGATGGTGCCGTCTTCCTCGCAGGTGGAATACACCAGCTTCCCGTCCGGGGTCACCGTTACGCCCTCGGGCTGCTCGCCCGTATGAAACGTGTTAATCACTTTGCCCGCGGCGATGTCCACAACGCTTACACCTGATACATCTTCATTCGACACGAAAATCAGCTTTCCATCTTTGCTGACATCGAAATTCTCCGGGTCCGAACCCGCCTGAATCACGCGGACAACTTTGTTCTGCCCCACATCGAAAACCGCCAGGCCATCGGCGCTTTTGTCTGGCGGAGGCAGCGTGTCCTCATCTACTCCTGGAGGCGCGGCTGGCGTTCCGCTGAGTGCCACATAGATAAACTTCCCATCGGGACTGGCATGAATGCCGCGTGGACGCTTGCCCAGGGGAACGGTCGCAACCACTTCCATCTTTTCCGAATCGATCACGCTCAGGTCGCCAGAGACTTCGTTGGTAACGTAGACGCGATAGCCGGTCGCCTTGGCGGGCGCGGTCGGCGCGGTCGAACACCCGGTCAGACACACCGCCACGCACCCCGCAAAAATCCACTGCAGCTTGTTCACGAATCTCATTCTCCTTTGAATGTGAAAGCAACGTCTTCTTTACCGGAAGGCTTCACCGAAATCTTCTGTTCCTGCGTTCCGTACTGTTCCTGCCAGACTTCCACCGTGTAATCACCGGTCGGAATATTCCTGATCTCAAACGTTCCGTCGGTGCCCGTAACGGCGAAGTAGGGATGCTCCACCGCGCCAATCCAGGCACGCATCCACGAATGAATATTACACTTCACCCGGATCATCACTTCCCGCTCTTTGAAGCGGCGCTTCAGCGGCTGTGCGCCTGGGTCCTGACTCTGATTCCACGCCCGATTCACCTGCGCCAGCGGATGGATATTATGGGTGACCGGATCGGAATTGATTACGTTCAGCAATTGCCCGGTCTGAATGCCGAGCACGCGCGGCCTGAACCAGCAGCCCTTTTGATCGATCGTCACAGGCTCGGCAGGCGGCTCAAAAGTCTTCCCTTCCAGCCCCTGTTTAATGTAGACGAACACATTCGCAAGGGTGCCGTTCGGATTTACCACCACCGATTCATCGTAAAGCCCGGTCGGGTGCATTTTGGCGCACATCGGATCCTCGCTGATATCGATCTTCCTGCGCGAGGGCTTCTTGCCAGTGAAAGAGATCTTACCGGTCAGAGTGCCGGCAGTGGTGGAATCTACCTTGAAATATACAGGCGCGGCCGCAGGCGACTTTTCGGTTTTGGCCGCGGGCTCTTTCGGCGCTTGTGAGCAGCCTGCCAATAAAGCAAGCAGAACAACGCTCCCTGAATGGCAATTAATTTTCAGCATTTCATTTGGTCGCCGCCAGAGGCGTAGCATTCGGCGGCATATCCCCCGTAAGCGCCTCCAGGAATGCTACCAGATCGTCGCGCTCCTGACCTGAAAGGTGCAGTTGCCTGATGTCCTTATCGAGGTAGGGATTAGAACTGCCGCCACCTACGTAGAAATCGACAACACGGCGCAAGGTTGCAACGCTGCCGTCGTGCATGTATGGCCCTGTATGCGCGACGTTTCGCAGTGTAGGCGTCCGGAAAGCTCCTTTGTCGGCCTCCACTTTGGTCTCGTTGTACCGCCCCAGGTCGGTAAGTTCACCCTCAGCACTCAGCCCGACACCCAGGTTATGGAACTTGCCATCGGTAAAGAGCGCATAGCCGGCTTCAATGGTGTGGCATTTGACGCAGTTGCCTTTGTTCTGGTCTTTGAAGAGCGCCAGGCCACGAATCGCCGCCGGTTTCATAGCTTTCTTGTCGCCACCGAATTGATAATGATCAAATGGAGAGTTTCCGCTGATCAGCGTGCGTTCGAAACTGGCCAGTGCCATCTCAACCTTACCGATGGTCACAGGTCCCGGCCCAAATGCCTGCGCGAAGAGCTTCTTGTACTCGGCGTTTGACCCCAGTCTGCCCACAGCCGCGTCGTGCGGCTGGTTCATCTCCACCGGGTTCGCGATGGGTCCCGCAGCCTGCAACTCCAGAGTAGCCGCGCGGCCATCCCAGAACTGAACGGGGAGGTAGGCGGCGTTCAGCACCGTGGGGGCATTGCGTTTACCCCGTTGCCCCGAAACACCCAGCGATACCGGGAGCCCATCAGTAAAGCCATGAATGGGACTATGGCAACTGGCGCACGCAATACTTGCGTCAATCGAAAGTTTTGAATCGTAGAAAAGCTTGCGCCCAAGCGCGATCGTGTCGGCAGTGGGTTTGTTGCCTTCCGGAATCGGCACAGGGGGCAGACCGAGCGGCGCCTGGATCTCCACGGCAGCACCGGCCGGCGTTGCGGGGATCTCCGCAACGCGCAAATTCCCTCTGGAATCGCTGCACGAAATCGCCGCCAGGGCGCTCGCGCAAACCACCAAAATTCTGCACAACAGGGGGGACGAGAGAGACTTCGACATGCTCTGACTGTATTTTACAGGCATGTTCTGCGTGTATCATGCGATTCATGAGATTCGGCGTCTTCTGCTGTTTAGTCCTCGGCTGTACGGTCGCACTATTGACGGCTGCCCAACCCCCTCAGGCGGAAATTTCCAACGGGCAGATCCATGCCAAACTATACCTTCCGAACGCAAAGACTGGTTTCTATCGCGGCACCCGCTTCGACTGGTCCGGCGTCATTTACAGCCTGGAGTACAAAGGTCACAATTACTTCGGCCCGTGGTTCCAGAAGTCTCGCGACAACGTTCACGATTTCGTTTACGAAGGCTCCGATATCGTTGCCGGCCCGGCCAGTGCCGTCACCGGCCCCGCGGAGGAATTCTTTACGGACGGCAAAGCGCTCGGATATGACGAAGCGGCGCCCGGAGGGCTCTTCATTAAGATTGGCGTTGGCGTACTGCGAAAGCCGGATGGCAAACCTTACGATCACTACACGAGCTACGAGGTTGTCGATCCCGGCGAATGGACAGTCAAAACCCATCCGGATTCGGTCGACTTCACACAGGTGCTGAAGGGTACCAATGGCTATTCTTATATCTACAAAAAGACCGTTCGGCTAGCGAAGGGTAAACCCGAAATGCTGCTCGCACACAGCCTGAAGAACACGGGCACCCGCGCCATTACGGCCAGCGCATACGACCATAATTTCCTCGTGCTGGATCAGAAGCCGGCGGGTCCGGGTTACTCCATCACGTTCCCTTTTACCGTTGAACCAAAGGGCCCGGAAATGCGCGATCTGGCTGAGATCAAGGGGAAGCAAATCGTTTATAACAAGCCGCTGCAGGGCGCAGATCGTGTGATGACGGTGATCGGTGGTTTCAGCGATCGCGCCAGCGACTACGATTTCCGAATCGAAAGCCAGGCTGCCGGGGCAGGGATGCGGGTCACCGGAGACCGGCCGCTCTCACGCTCGATGCTGTGGTCCATTCGCTCTGTCGTCTCGGTGGAGCCCTACATAGACATCGCGATCAAGCCAGGCGAAGAATATACCTGGAATCTGACGTACAACTTCTATACTTTGGGGAAGAATTAAATGAACAACGTCGACCGGCGCGGATTTTTTAAGACTGTCAGTGCGACAGGCCTGCTGGTAGCCGCTGAGAGCGAGGCTGCTGCGCGCCCTCTGAGCGAAAAAGAAAAACTGGACCGCATCGCCTCCAATACCTGGCCGATGCGGCACCTGTTCAAAGGCTGGCCCAACGTTCGCCCCAACGCCAACGGGACCATCTCCCCGGCACTGGTCGACCGCTCCCTCGCCGAACAGATGCGGAAGAAGTACGGCGAGATCACCATGCTCGACTTCCCGCAGTTCACCAAAGACCGTTTTCCCGGCGTCACTCATATGGACCTGTTTTCCGGCCTGTTCGGGGACGTGACCAATGACAGCATGTACGTGGAACAAACCGGCATGTTCGACGGTAGCCCGCGCACTTCGCGGGAGTTCGACCCGAGCAGCCCGTCCGGCAGGAAGTGGCTGGACAAGATGGCCGCTAAGATGGCATCGACCGGCACCATCTGCCAGCACATTTCGAACAACGCCCCGCTCGACCTCTGCGAACTGGATAATGGTCTGCGCCGGCGCGGTATTGAAGTCGCAAAGAAGTGGATCGAAGGCGTGTCCGTGCTGGGCGCGAAATCGATGCGCGTCAACAGTGGGGGCCCGCGCATTGCACCGCCTGCGGCTCCGGATCCCACGAGCGGCTATCCAAAGAACGACAACCTGGGCAAGTACCTGACCGCCTGCATCGAGTCATTCAAAGAAATGGCCGACCATGGCGGAAAGCACGGAGTGCGGGTCACGCTGGAGAACCATTGGGGCCTCACCGCAAACCCCATTAACATCCGGATCATCATTGACGAAGTGAACCATCCGTATTGCGAGGCCTCGCCGGATTTCTGCAACTGGGAACACGAGTATCTGATGTACAACGCACTGCGGGATCTTGCGCCGTATGCGCATACCAACGTGCACGCCAAGTACTGGGATCGCTGGGGTGATAACAACGATATTCAGCGCTCTACTCGCATCATGCTGGCGTCGGGGTTCCGGGGCACGTTTGCGCTTGAGTACGAGTCAGGGCCCTGGGACGGCGTGGAAGGTGCCCGGCACGTGTTCAAAGAAGTGATGGCAGCCCTGTCTACTCCGGCTTAGCCGACAGCGCGAACGAGAACAGATTGCCGCCCGCCGCAATCGCCACGTACTGCCTGCCCGCCACCATGTAAGTGATGGGCGAGGCCTTCCATTGCTGGCCGGTGTTGAAGTGCCAGAGGGTGGCGCCGTCTTTGGCATTCACGGCCGCGAAGCTGCCGCCTGTCTCGCCATAGAACACGACATTACCCGCAGTCGAAAGCACCCCGGAGTAGTTCGTCTCGGGCGGGCCAACCTGCGGTACTTCCCAGACGATCTTCCCCGTCTCAATGTCGAGGGCCCGGAGGAATTTTCCGGCAGGGTCGTTCGGATCGCGATAGGGTTCGAACCCGCCCGCTTTGGTTTGCTGATAGATGTTACAGTCCTCCACCGCCATCACGTAAAACAGGCGAGTGGCGGGATTGTACGCCGTGGAATACCAGTTCGTTGCGCCCCGAACCGCCGGGCAGGTCTTCGTACCTTTCTTCGAGGGTTGATTGCCATCCAGCAACTGCGGCCGGCCATCCGGGCCGATGCCGCTCGCCCACGTAAGCTTGCGCACGAACGGCTTCCCCAGCAGCAGTTCGCCGCTCACACGATCCAGCACGTAGAAAAATCCATTGCGATCGGCGTGAAGTAATAACTTGCGCTCGCGACCCCTGAATGGCGCGTCCACCAGCAGAAAGGGCTCGGTCGCATCCCAGTCGTGCAGATCGTGAGGCGTGAACTGGTAATGCCATCGAAGCTTGCCCGTCTTCGCATCGAGCGCGAGAACGCAGTTCGTGTAGAGGTTGTCACCCAGGCGCTCATCGCCATCGGTGTCAGGGTACGGATTGCCCGTCGCCCAATAAAGAACGCCGGTTTCCTCATCGTACGATCCTGTGGTCCAGGTAGCTCCGCCACCAATCGCGATGGCATCGTTCGGGCCCGCTTTCGTCCATGTCTCCGAGCCCGGCTCGCCACGTTTCGGCACGGTGAAGAACCGCCAGACCTGCTGACCCGTTGCCGCCTTGTAGGCCGTGATGTAGCCACGCAGCGGAGCGTCGCCGCCTGCAATCCCCGTGATGACCAGATCGCCGACTACCAGCGGCGCGCCAGTCGATCCCATAGCGCCGGGGCCTTCCCGAACATCCACGTCCCACATCAGGGCTCCGGTGAGTCGGTTGAGGCAGATCAGATGCGCGTCGTCGGTCGCGAAGAACACGCGCTCGCCCAGCAGTGCCGCTCCGCGATTCGCGCCTTTAGCGGCATCGCCGGCAATGGTAGCGGCGGAATTGCGGGGGCGCGAGTAGCACCAGATCTGACGCCCGGATCGGGAGTCGAGCGCACACACCTCGTTCGGCGCCGTGACAAAGAGAACACCCTCGCTCACCAGCGGCGTGGTTTCAAGTCCCTGATATGGATTTGACCATGACCATTGCAGTTGCAACCGGCCCGCATTGGTGGCATTGATTTGGTCAAACGCGCTGTGACGGTTTCCCCCGAGTGTGCCGTTGTAAGTGGGCCAGTCGGATTTCTGCCGAGTTTGGTGGGCCGGTTCATCAACGCTTTGCAGAGGACCAATCGCGATACCGCCCAGACTGGTGAGGTAGGCAATCAGACTGCGCCTCTCATCAGCAGTCGCAGTCAGCGGGGGCATCAGCGATTTTTTTTCGCGGACGATCTCTGTATAGTCCGTATCGTTCAGCAGGTGCAGTTTGCCGTCCAGGGTTTGCAGCTGCAGATCATGCTTCCCCTGAGCCCGGGCAAACCCCCGAAGCGACGATCCGTTGCGCAGCCGCACATTCACCACAGCCCAGGTATCTTCCGGGCAAAATGCATAACCAGGGCAGAGCGAGGACGTATGTGCCCCGATACGCGACGTGGGGTCGGCCAGGGTCTGTTCGATATCACGCAATGTGAGTTCGCGGCCAATGCTCGAAAGATCGGGGCCATTCGTCTTGCCCCGCCCGTGAACCATGTGGCAGGTACTGCACTGCCCTTTGCCGAAGAAAAATCCCTCACCCGCCGCCTGGTCGCCCGCCGGTTGCACTTCGAAGGCAGACGCGTTGAAACTGCGCACATAGCGAGCCATTGAGGTGAGTTCCTCGTCGGGCAGCGGAAAGGCGGGCATCCCACCGGGCGTGCCATTGCGAATCAGGTCATGAATCTGTCCCTGCGAGCGCCGCCGCAGCGAGCGGCTGTTGATGAACGACGGCCCACGATCCGTACCTGTAGCGCCTTCACCATGGCAGCCGACACAAAGTTTCGCGAACTGTTGTTCGGGAGCCTGCGCGTATACGGACGTGAGCGCAATTGTCGAAACAAACGCGTGTAGGAGGGCGCTGCGAAAGGGGGTTGCTGGCTGCATGCGGAAGTACAAGTCTACAGCTTTGCCCTTTCGGCAGACAATTCCTCTTGACAATATTCGTTATAACGACTATTGTTGAGCTGTGCCCGGCAAACTACTCGCCGAAATTCACCAGACCAGGCCCTTCGAACTGCTCGAAGAGGAAGCCGTTCTGAACATCGCAAGAACGGCGGAGGTGCTGACGCATCACACGTCCGGATTCCTTCGAGAGTTTCAGCTCTCTCAAACCCAGTACAACGTGCTCCGCATTCTCAGAGGCGCCGGGCCGTCCGGCGCTACCTGTTCGCAGATCGGAGACCGGATGATCACCCGCGATCCCGATATTACCCGCTTGCTCGATCGTCTGGACGCCCGTGGATTGATCAACCGGGAGCGCAGCAAAGAAGACCGCCGCGTGGTGGTCACAACAATTTCGGCCGAAGGGCTCGCGCTCCTCGGCACCATTGACGAACCCCTGCGGAGGTACCTTCGCGACCGTATGGGCCGCATTGGCAAGGCAGGTCTGGAGTCTCTGATCGGCCAACTCGAACAGGTTCGCGAACTGTTCAACACTTCCAACCAGTAATCAAAGGAGATTGAAATGGATATCACAGCGCTCGATAACAAACTGAATGAAATGGTTCTCACGGGCAAGGCAATGCAGGCTTTTGAAGAACTGTATGCCGAGGACGTGGTGATGCAGGAAAACTCGGAAGAGCCCCGCGTTGGCAAGGCCGCGAACCGCAAAGCGGAAGAAGAGTTCTTCGCCTCAGTCGCGGAGTGGCATGACGGCAAAGTCCTGGCGACGGCTGTGAATGGCGACACTTCGTTTTCCGAATGGTTCATGGACATTACCCTGAAGAATGGCTACCGCGCGAAGATGGCACAGGTTGCAGTCCGCAAGTGGAAAGACGGCAAGATCGTGCACGAGCGCTTCTTCTACCACAAGGGCTAACTCTCAGCCCGCACCGCCCGCCGCCCGCCGGGATGTAGACTGCCTGTAGAAGGCTGACATGTCCCGGCTTTGCATCATTCTGATTCTCGGCGTCGCAATCACGTCTGCGGCGTCCGGTCAACGCATAGAATTCAATCGCGACATCCGGCCGATTCTTTCCGACAGGTGCTTTACCTGTCATGGGCCTGATGCCACCCACCGGCAAGCGGGTATCCGTTTCGATATCCCCACCGCTGGCCGCCCCCCCGCTCCCGCCGAAATCCTGCGCCGTATCACTGCGACGGATTCGGATCGCATGCCGCCGGAATCGTCTGGTAAGGCGAAGCTCAGCTCTCACGAAATCGAGTTGATGCGAAACTGGATCGCGCAAGGCCAACCCTGGCAGCCGTTCTGGTCCTTCATTCCGCCCCGGCGCCCCGAAGTTCCAGCGGGTGTGAATCCGATCGATCACTTCGTCCACGCAAGACTCGAACGGGAGCGCTTGCATCCTTCACCGGAAGCCGATAAGCGGATTCTGATTCGACGGGTTTCCCTGGATCTGACGGGTCTTCCGCCCACTCCTGCCGAAGTGAACGCTTTTATCAGCGACGCGTCTCCCAATGCTTATGAGAAAGTGGTCGACCGGCTGCTCGCCTCGCCCCGTTATGGTGAGCGCATGGCGTTCCGCTGGATGGAGGCGGCACGTTACGGAGACAGCAACGGCTATCAGACCGACGGCCCTCGCGAGATGTGGCGCTGGCGCGATTGGGTGATAGCCGCATTCAACCGCAACATGCCCTATGACCAGTTCACGGTCGAGCAACTCGCCGGGGATCTGCTGCCCAACGCCACGCTCGATCAGCGGATCGCAACGGGCTTCAACCGCAACCACCGCACTACGGGAGAAGGCGGCATTATCCCGGAGGAGTACCGGGTCGAATATGTAGCGGACCGTGCTCAGACCACCGCGACCGTTTGGATGGGTCTGACAGTCGGTTGCGCTCGTTGCCACGATCACAAATACGACCCGATTTCACAGAAAGACTTCTACCGGCTCTTCGCATATTTCAATCAGATCCCGGATGAGAAGGGTTTCACTTGGAACTATGGTCCGGAAGAGCCGTTCGTGAAGGCTCCGGTGCCCGCCCAATCGGCCACGCTGGCTGCGATCGATGCGAAGGTTGCCGATGCAAAGCGGGCCTGGGATGCACTACAGCCGAAACGCCAGAGCGCGCAGCAGCAGTGGGAAAGCACGCATAATCCTTCCGACTGGACGCCAACGGAAGGGCTGGTCTTCCGCTCTGCCCCGACCGCGCACTATGAGGGCAAACAATTCCTCGAAGCCAACGGTGATGCGGCGGTATTCGACTACCTGCAGCCATTTACTTTTTCGGCCTGGATCAAACCTGAGTCTGAGGACGGGGCGATACTGACACGTCTCGACGACTACATCGAAAGCCAAGGTCATGGACTGTATCTGATGAAAGGCAAGGTGCGTCTGCACCTGACACAGCGTTTCACCGATCTGGGGCTGCGTGTGGAAAGCATCGATCCCGTAAAGCTAAACGAGTTGCAGCACGTGATGGTGACCTACGACGGCAAGCGACTCGCGCGCGGAGTGAAGATCTTCGTCAACGGCGAATCCCGGCCAGTGAAGATCCTTTTCGACCAGAACACCGAACCGTTCAACAAGAAGAACACGCCCATCCGGGTTGGGGCCGGTGGCGGACTCCGGTTCCACGGTGAAATCGGCGACGCCCGCATCTACAACCGCGCCGTAACTCCCGAAGAAGCCGCCGCGATTGCAGGTGTGCGCCAGTCCCAACTCAACCTGGAATTCCTCGATACAGGCGCGCCTGAAAATATCCGGGAAACTCGCCGTAAGTTGCTTTCGCTTGAGAAGGAGAGGGAGAGATTTTACGAATCGATTCCCACGGTGATGGTGATGGCCGATGGCGCGAACCGCGACACATTTCTGCTGAAGCGTGGCGCATACGATGCCCCGGGCGATAAGCTCAGTCCCGCCGTTCCGGAAATCCTGGGCGCCGCCCCGAAGAACCGGCTCGAACTGGCGCGCTGGCTCACGGACCGCAACAACCCTCTCACGGCACGAGTCACGGTCAACCGCTTCTGGCAAACATTCTTTGG
>JAUZEU010000108.1 GCA_030838885.1 Bryobacterales bacterium
GTACCCATCGGCACCGTTCAATGGACGACATTAGAGGGCCAAATCATCGTCGTCTGCGTACGCTGGTATCTGCGTTCTGGGCTCAGGTTGCGCGATCTGAAGGAGGCTATGTCCGAGCGGAAATCTGCCCGTGGATCAGGTTACGATCTGGCACTCGGCTCAGCGCTACGAGCCGGAACTGCACGCCGCTGCCGACCCGAGTTGCGGATCACCAACCGTTCATGGCGGGTGGATGAAACGGATATAGGGGCTTCGGGCAAACGGACCCGCTCCGGCGGCGCGATGCTCACGCTGCTGCCAAGACGCTTTTTTCAGAAGGCGTTGCGCTCATCCGCTCACCTCGGCCGCGAGTGATCAATGTAGGCGGAAACCCGTCCGCTCCAAAGGCTATTCATGAGTTCAAGTGCAGCGGAGAGGCTGGCCGCCGCTTGCCAGTGCCGCCAAGTGCGATATCGGTAGAACACAACTCCCTCGCGACTCTCATTTGCAGCGTTGCAACACTGCCGGTACGACACCCCGCAACCGTCTTGGGTGTGTAACCTGCTGAAGCATTCGCATTTCCGGTTGTTCGGCGCATCAGAGGCAGAAGCCTCTCCAGCGGAACGGAGCCGCTTGTGGCTGAAGGCGGACCGGCTCAGCGACGGGTTATTTCAGTCCATGTCCCCGCGATGTGCGGCGTCAGCCGCAACCGCTAACTCCACCAACATCTCGAGGAATTCCCGCGATTGACCGGCGAAGAGATTATCGGAAGCGAACGATTGGATAGTCGCGACCGCCCCTCCATTCTGGGTCAAGGTGGGCCGGATGATCGAGACCGTCGGCAGATTCGTGCTAAAAAAGTGGCACGGCTCCGGCAGAATCAGATTAGTCTGGAACATCTGACTCCCTGCGGCTCGATCTGAGGCGGAGAGGTTGCTGTTGTGCTGGTTGGCAGGGTTATTAAAGTCCGGAAATGTGAGACCGGTTTTCGGATCCTTGAGTCCGTCCGGGCCGGCGAGTGGTTGCGCGATCGCATTGCCTCCCTTGTCGTGCCAAAGCGAGAAGTGATCTATCTCAACTCCGCCGATGCTCAGCAGGATTCGCAGCACCTCCACGCCGGTTGCCTTCAGAGCAGCACCGGATAAAGGCTTGAGCCCCCTTGTTCAATAAAGGAAAAGTGGAATCCCGCCGTATTGGCGATGGCCTGCATTCGCCGCGCCGCGGGGTCGGTGATCGGTGGCTGGAATAGGCCGAGCGACATTCCTGGCGGTGTTTCTGTATCATTCAAGGGGATAGCCGGTTGATTTGTAATGTTCAACAATTGGGGGAAGATCGCGCCCAGATCGGGGTTCTGGGTACTGCGGTACCGGAAATACCAGCTCGTGTCCACATTGAGCGCCTGAAGGTTTGTGAGGCGTTTGAGGTTCTGGTTCGCGCCGGTTGCCTTCGTCGGTGACAAGGTTCGAAACGCATCCAGGTTAACCGGCTGCTCGCTCTTGGAAATCAAATAAGCGTTCAGGAAGGCTGCGTGGCTGATCTCGTCATCGGTGTTATCCGAAATGTACTGCGGCATATCGCCATCGAGATTCTTCAGCGCGGCAATATAGGCTGTATTTCCGGCATTTGGTTGATCACTGTGGTCCACGGCGCCGCCAAGTTCGTTGTATTGTTGCCATAGATCGGCTTCGATCAGTTCAATCGCGGCAGCAAGCCGCAGGAGGGCAACATCGCCTCTGCTAAGCCTGTTACCGTCTTCCGCGAACAATGTGCCGGTACCCGCCGCAGCGGTTCCCAGGCCGACGCCCTGCAGGAACTTTCGTCTTCGGATGAGGCGACCCCAGGTAGAATCAAGAACTTCTCGCGCGGATTCGGTGGGGTTGCTCTCGAATGGAACAACAGAAATACTCTTATTTTTCACGATGTATGCTCCAGACTTTAGGTAGCAGTTTCCCTAAATTTTAGGTCCGCATAACACATTTGCTCCACGTCAGGTGCCGCAACCGCGTCAGAGGGTTGATTGACCCCTCGTTATGCCGGCATTCTGCCGTGACGAGGGACCGCCCTTCGAATCTTTCGCGTAACAAATGTGGCATGCATACACCTGAATGCTGGCCGCCATGCGCCTGCCAGGCCTTGGCAACTGCCTTCCCCCTTCCAGACAACTCCGGGGTGCATGATATTCCCGGCTCAGTGTGACAGATCACAGCCAAGCGCGGCGGCCGGGGATGGAAACGTACCGCCTGCTTTAGAACCTAATCGGCCGACGAATTGATGTGCACGCGAGACACACCCCGGGCTCCGGATGCGGGCGACGTGACCGAACGGAAGCCGGTGACGTTCACCGACTATCCGGCCGCGCTGTTGTCGGTAAGTGTCGGGAGACCGGTAGCGACGCCCTTCGGCGTCAAAGCGTAATAGCTCCGGGAATATTGTCGCGATTGAAAGCGTATTAACGTCTGAGGTGAGCAAAATGGCGGGACGGGATATCAATCGCCCCAGCGCGACGGGACTGAGTTGTAACGTGGAACATGTTTGTCCGCGATCCTGTGTGATGCTGGCAATGTTACTGCTTTATCCCCTGCAGCTGCTGTTCGCGGCGGATGACCCGACGGAATTGTACTCCTGTTCTTTTGCAGGGCACACACCGGCGGGCGCCGTGAGTGGGTCGTGTACGACCCAAAGCCGGCCGGGTCCGGAATATATTGCGCGTTGGGAATTCACGCTCACCTTTGACGAACAGAGTTCGCCAACGGCCGGCAGGATAACACCGGACCAGTTTTACGACATGGTCCGAAGCCAGTGTCTGGAAGACGGCAGCTTCACGACGATCATTCCGCTTTGGGGTGACTTTGTCATCAGGCCGGAGGACCCGGACTACGTGAGCTCCAATAAGGCATGTTCTCCGGTTTACCAGGTCTCGCCAAGCTTTATCACGCTTTTGCAAATCAATGCTTCGCCGCCTACGCTGCGGTTCGTGTTCGAAGAGCGCCCGGTCGACTATGTCGTGGCGACAGGCTTAACTACGGCGGAATGGACTATCCACTACCTTGAATCATTTCGCCGGCTCCAGTTGAATCTCAGTATGCGCCAGTTCAGCAGCAAATCAGGACGTTTGAAATAGCCGCCGGAGCAATTCGCCATGCCATCCATTCGGCGCTTATTCGGCGCAGATATCTCCTTGCCGCGCATTCACAGGCATTGCTGGAGTTCGTGATGGCTCTGGCGGGTGTAGCCGGTTCGGGTCCACTCGTAGTCGGGAGAAGGGAAGACTCCTGCTGTAAAGCGGCCATTCCGTATTTAACTATGGCAGTTCCGACAACTCCTCTCTATGACCGAAACGACATGAGCGCCGGCGAGAATGGGCGTCCCTGGACCAGCTTGCCTTACAACGGATGCCGGGGAGAGTAGTGCGGACAACCCTGCGGATGCGATAACAAACAAACAAGATTTTCTTAAAGAACATTTAGGACTTTCACGAGGGACATTTATTCCCCGGGCGGCAGCGGGAATTTTTCGAGTGTTCCCGGAGTATCCCATGTGCGTGAACGCGTTCATCGCACGACGAAAGGAATCAGTTATGTCAAAACTTATTGCTCACAATCAAAACAACGACGGAATCGATCGCCGCGGCTTCCTGCAATGCATGGCGTGGGCCGGCACCGGGATCATCTGGACCATCGAAGCCGGTCTACCCCGTTCCCGCGCCTTTGGACAGACGCCCCCGTCAGGCCAGCATCAGGGTGGCCTGAGCTTCGTCCAGATCAGCGACAGCCATATCGGCTTCAATAAGCCTGCAAACCCCGATGTAGCGGGCACGCTGCAGGTTGCACTCGACAAGATCAACGCGCTCAACCCGCAACCGGATTTCATAATTCATACGGGCGATCTCACGCACGGCGCAAACGCACCTGAATTCGACTTGCTGGCCCAGTCGCTCAAGGGCGCGAAGCCGGGGCAGGTATTTTATGTACCAGGTGAGCACGATACCTCGACCGACGATGGCAAAGCATATCTCGAACGCTACGGAAAGGGCACGAAGGGAAGTGGCTGGTACAGCTTCGACCAGCAAGGAGTGCACTTCATTGGTCTCGTGAACGTGATGGCTCTCGAAGGACTGGGTAAACTCGGCGCTGATCAACTTTCGTGGTTGAAGGACGATCTTAGTGCGAAAGAGGCAAGCACCCCAATCGTCGTCTTCGCTCATATCCCGCTCTGGAGTGTGTATCCCCAATGGGGGTGGGGTACCGCCGACGGCGCTGAAGCTCTTTCTTATTTGAAGCGCTTCGGCTCAGTGACGGTCCTGAACGGACACATCCATCAGGTACTGCAGAAGGTGGAGGGCAACGTAACCTTTCATACGGCCATGTCGACCGCCTTTCCGCAACCAGCGCCGGGCAGCGCTCCGTCGCCGGGCCCTATGAAAGTTCCCGCAGAAAAGTTGCGCAGTGTTCTTGGAATTGCAGACGTCCACTTTCAGGGCGGAAAGCACCCCCTCGCAATAGTAGATTCACCCTTGGCAGGCAATCTCGTGGAGGGCGCTATCGCCGGAAGTCATTTGGTGCGGGCATGATAATCCGCGGAATCAACGCTTGGATTACGGGCATCTCTCTCCTGTTCCTGTTCGCAATTCTCAGCCTGACCGCCCATGCCGCCGGTCAGGACGCGGGCGCGGGTAAAGACGTGTTCGCAAAGCGGTGCACCGGTTGTCATGCGCCTGACTCCGAGAAAGAAGGTCCGCGTTTGCGCGGCGTTCTCGGCCGCAAAGCCGGCACAGTGCCGGGTTTTCAATACTCGGACGGGTTGCGCAATTCCGGGATCGTATGGAACGAGTCTTTGTTGGATAAATGGCTGGAGAACCCCCAGGCGTTGGTCAAGGACAACAATATGGAGTTCCATGTCGCGAATGCGGGCGAGCGGGAAGCATTGATTGCGTACCTGAAATCCCTCGCAAAGTAAATCGTGGCCATTGTTCATGAGAGCGAGCGGGCGAGCAGTTCCTCTGGTTAGTTATTTCCGGCACAGCCCTTCCGATATCGCCTGCTCGTTTGCACGTGCTTGAAAGGTACTTCTCCGCCCCCCAAAACGCTTAGGCGCTTGTGCGGAGGAATCAACAGACCATAAGGTTCTCAACACAATGATTGTCTTTGAAAGAACAGGACGGCAGGAATAAGATACGAGCTCCTGGCCATCACCCCCGACACTCGCCTCTTCTCCTCAATCCTATTCCTCTCTTTCTGGGAGGCTGCCTCGCGACGAGAAATCATATCGTGTTTGATAAAGTGCGCGACGACGAGGCGACGGCGCCAGACGGCGGCTTATCGGGAGGTTCCCCGTGCCGGGCGCCGTTCTGAAGCTGCAGATATCTGAGTGCCCGCAACGCCCGGGACGACTCTGCGTCAGCTCGATGCACAATCACCCGGTTCGTCACTACCAGACACCAGAGCACCGCAACCAGAATTGCCGTGAGCCACAAGCCTTCTTTCGAGATTCCCGCTATTTCGATGTGTGGTTCCACAGATATCTTCATGTGGCTTTTTCAGCTCGAAATCATCCTGATTTCTCGAGGTCCACCCATGCTTTCCGAACGGCCTTCACTTTCTTCACGTCGATCACATGGCCCGCGTTGTAAGTCGTCGAAAAATCACGCAACGCACTAACCAGGCTGTTCAAACGTCTGGTGAAGTCCTTATCCTCGGCATACGCTTGCTGCTAAAACAAATTCTCGCCGCCCTGGAGTTGCGGCCTTTCACCGTCCGCGCTGGGAGTCGAAGCTGATCGCTGAGTCTCAGCCTGTCGTCTGTTCAGAACATTCACCCGCGAGGGCGGCGCACCGAAAGATTGGACTGCGTCCAACAGCAGAGACAAAGTGAAAGTCGACTTTCGCAATCGCATCGCATAACTCCCAACTGCTCATACCCACGAGCCGCTCTGAGTATTCCCGGGCATGCCAGAGACTTTCGAGTCCGGAATAAAGAGGTGGGCTAAACAGTCTGAATGTATTGATTCAGTGGTCACGGGAATGACGCGGGGCATCGAGGGATGGAACCCCGAAGGGTAATCCCAACGAATCTAAACATGCTCAACAGTTCAGCAAGCCTCTGGTTAGGCATTGTGTTCGTTCTGATCGGCGCGCTCAATGTTTGGCTCATTCTGCATGCGTCCGCGCGGGTGAGAGACGCAAGGGCCAGCTCGCGACTCATTGCCGCCCATCGCATTGGCGGTTATCTCTTCATCGCGCTCTTTTGGGTGATGGGGTACTTCATGGTTGCCCGATTTGGCGATGTCGGTGGAGGCACGCCGCCCAGCGCCATGATCCATATGACCCTCGCGATGGTGCTGAGTCCTCTTCTCTTTGTGAAGGTCCTGGTCGCTCGTTATTACAAGAGCTACCATTCCTTTCTTACGCCGATCGGTCTCACGATATTCGTTCTGTCGTTTGTTCTAATCGGAATTACCGCGGGTCCCTCACTCGCCCATCATGCAAAGATGCAAACGGTCTCGCTCGCGGCCATCGACCTGCCGCCTGCCGCTATCGATATCAACATGGCGGCCTCGAGGATGGAACAGCGCTGCTCGAAGTGTCACAATCTGGACCGCATCTTAGGGGCGTATAAGGATGCGCGGGGCTGGCTGGCGACTGTGACCCGAATGAAACGACTGCCCCACTCCGGGATATCGGAAGAGGATTCCCGGATCATCGTTTCGTACCTGGCTTCTCAGATGAGGCCGAAAGGATCGGCGGCCGGGGCGAGCATGGAAGTTGCAAGAGCTCTTGTCGACCAGCGTTGCGGGCGCTGCCACAGCCTGGATCGCGTCTATAAGACTGCCGAAACCCCAGAGGAGTGGAGAGCGACGGTCAATCGAATGGTCGCCTACGCCGAGGGCGGGGGTGGCGCGTTTCAGGCCGGCGAAGACGAACAGATCGTCAGTTACCTGTCTGCCATGCAAACGCCCGATGCCGTCAGTCGGCGGAAGGCTCAGGCGGCGGTCGCTTCATCCTCCGGCCGGAGCATGGTGAGGCAAAAAGCTGCTGCCGCTTCGGATCAGGCTGCGCCGGCCGCCCGGTATGACGCCCGGACGATCGGCTTCATCGCGTTCGTGTTTTTCAGCATGGTGACACTTGTGGTGAGGCGGCCTTCACGGGCCCCTCTCGTACAGGCACCGGTCGCAGCCGTCCCCGCCGCAACTTCATCGTCAGCCGGTCCGATGATCCTGAGGCTGGCGAGCGTCACACAGCAGGCCTCGGACGCGAAGACCCTGCGCTTCATTGTTGCCGATGGCCGGAAGCTAAGCGCGCGCCCCGGCCAGTTTCTTACGTTCTCTTTTCTCTTCGATGGAAAGAAAGTCATTCGGTCCTATTCGATTTGTTCCTCGCCGGCAAGGTCGGGTTACGTCGAGATCACCACAAAGCGGGAAAGGCAGGGATGCGTGTCCGTATTTTTGAACGATCGTGCGTCCGTTGGGATGACGGTCGAAGCAAATGGTCCGTCGGGGCGCTTCTGCTTCGATGAATGCAGGCACCACAACGTCGTTCTGATCGCTGCCGGAAGCGGAATTACACCCATGATGTCGATGCTCCGCTACATGGACGACCTTTGCCTGGAAACAACGGCAACTCTGCTCTATTGCGTGCGCACCGGCACCGACATCATATTCGAGAGCGAGTTGGAGACGTTACGATCCAGGCTGAAGAACTTCCGGTACCATGTTCTGCTGTCGCGACCTCACGCGGACTGGTCTGGTCAGCGCGGGCATATCAGCCGTGAGTTCATCGATAATACCGTCGGGGACGTTACATTGCGGGACTTCTTCCTCTGCGGCCCGCCTGCTTTCATGGACGCCTGCCGCACGATCCTCGTTGGCTTGGGAGTGAAGCCGGAACGTATTATTCAGGAGAGTTTCGGCATCTCCGCTCCGAAGAGTGCTCAACCGCTTTCGGCGGCAGCCGAGACGGATGTGATAGTGGAATTCGCGCGATCAGGCAAAACGTGCGCCGCCCGCACCGGCCAGACATTGCTGGAGGCAGCCGAGCAACATGGAGTCGACATACCTTCTTCCTGTCGGCTGGGGCAGTGTGGAACCTGCAAAACGAAGGTTCTGGAAGGGAAGGTACGAATGGACGCGGAAGACGGACTCGATCCGGATTCGCGAGTGCAAGGATTTGTCCTGACGTGCGTGGGGCACGCAGATGGCTACGTGAAGCTTGATGCCTGAAGTTCCGGGAGCAAGTGTGGCCAGTCACTCGGGGGAAAAAAGGAATATGAAGATTGAAGTAAACGGAAACAAGCCGCGATTCGTGCCTGACAACAAGTCTCTGACCTCGCGCTCGCTGCGTCCACAGCGCCGAAGCGCGCTGCCTCGCTGCGCCGGTTTCACGGTGAAACGTGTATTGAACTCTCCCATGTACCGCTCCCGCAGGAACCGGTTCGCTTCTTCCCGACCCGTGATCCCCGCCAGTGGCAACTCCTGAATACTCCGGAACAGCACTCGAAATTCCCGGTTGCGGGAGGGAATAAAGGTTCGATCGCGGAAGTCCTCGCTTACGTGAAAGAACTGTTCTCCTTTGCGCTTGCTTGCGGGATATCGGGCGTACTCGCGTTCGCACTTGCCCGGTCCACATCCACTTTGCGGCAAGCTGATTCGCCATCGCCTTTGCTGGCCGGCGCTCACGCTGATCCGCAAGTTTTGTCAATTATTGAGGAACTGTCGGAACTGCCATTCGCCAATACGGAATGGCCGCTATACAGCCGCATCTTTCCTTTCTCCCTGCTGATCGAGCACGACGTTCGCGCGGCAATAGCGCACATGAACCTTTCCCGGTGGCAGACGCATAGCGATGAGGCAAAGAGTCGCATCCTTTCAGAAGTCGGGTCGGTAGTGCGGGGACACATCATGCCTCCCGCAGGTATACATTGGTACACCCGGCAGCAAAGCTCAGCCCGGGTAAGGTAAACCAGATCTACAAATGGACCAGTGCCGATCGGCGATTTCTCGATCACCCATCGGGCACGATGTGAACAGATTGTAAGTTTTTTGTGAACTCATCTGCGCCACCGGAATAACGGATCCGCTCACGAGGTCATTGACTAACGTGAGGTGAAACTTGTTATTCCATCGAATCCCGATTGCTGCCGTTCTCTCGGCGCAATTTCTTTACTCCCAGGTCGAGCCTGCTGCAGGCACATGGCGCCCTTGGGTTGTCCCTTCGGTCACTCAACTACGGCTTTCCACCCCGCCCAATGCCGCCGCTACGGAGGCGGAGATCCAAATCATAAAAACTTTGATGGCGAGTCAAACGCGGATTCCAGGGCACAGATCGCGTACTGGGATGCCGGACCGCCCGGCTATCGATGGATGCAACTCGCGTCACAGCAGATGCTGGCGCAGAACGTCGCCGCCCCTCTGTTCACCCGCGGTATGGCTCTTGTATCGGTGGCAATATACGACTCGACGATCGCGGCGTGGGACTCCAAATACGCATGGAATCGTGCCGCCCCGAACGCCGTCGATTCAACGATCCAGCCGCTGGCCACAATGTCGAGGGTTCCCTCTTACCCTTCCGAGCACGCCGTAGTCGCGGGCGCCGCTTCCGCGGTGATGAGTTACCTGTTCCCAGCCATGGGAGAGACCTATATAGACCTCGCGGAGGAAGCGGCGCGCTCACGCGTGTTTGCCGGCGCATCTTTTCCGAGCGATGTGAACGCGGGCCTTCAATTGGGTAAGCAAGTGGGTCAAATGGTGGTGGCATACGCCATGGGGGACGGCGCAGCTACGCCGTTCACCGGGGCTTTTACCACAGCGCCAGGACTATGGAGCAGCGCCACGCCGGTCACACCGCTGGCCGGAACGTGGAAGCCCTGGGCTTTGTCATCCGGAAGCCAGTTCCGTCTGCCCGCGCCTCCCCCGGCAAATTCGCCCGACTTTCAGGCGCAGGTCGCGGCCGTAAAGAACTTCGCCCGCACGAATACCACGAATCATTCCGCGTGGTTCTGGCAACCGTCGTTCATCACTCCATGGCTCGATACTGTCAATTCGGAGATCTTCCAGAACCATCTCGACAGTAATGCGCCGCGGGCCGCGCGCGTCTACGCTCTGGAGGCTGTGGCTCAACACGATGCCACAATTGCCTGCTGGGATACGAAGTATGCGTACCTCGAATTACGGCCTCCGATGGCTGATCCAACTATCGTTCCCGTATTCGGCCTGCCGCAGCATCCGGGTTTCCCGTCCGGGCATGCGTGCGCATCCGGCGCGGCGTCCGCTGTGATGACCTATCTTTTTCCAAACGATGCTCCGGCGCTTGCTGCGATGGCGCAGGATGCGGGGAACTCGACCTTTTACGCGGCAATCCACACCATGTTCGACGTCGCCCAGGGACTCGTGCTGGGCAGTCAAACCGGACTGCAGGTAGTCAGTCGCGCCCAAACCGATGGCGCGCAGTAGAGAAAGGAATATTTATGCGAAAGCTTCTTCCAGCGGGAATCATTGCGTTCGTGTGGGCCGGCTCATGCGCCGCCGCGAACAAATACGTACAGCATAACCTCGTTTCAGATCTCCCAGGGCTCGCGGATCATATCGATCCGTGTCTTATCAATCCGTGGGGTATTGTGGCATCGCCCACCAGCCCTTTCTGGGTTTCAGCGAACGGAACGGGACTCTCGACTCTTTATGACGGCAATGGCAATGCTGCCAGCCTGATCGTTAGCATCCCTGGTCCCGCAACCGTGCCGGACCGTGGGCAAAAGTGCGGGGACACGGCCTTTGGCCGCGGCGCACCCACAGGCGTCATTTTCAACGACACCAACTCGTTTCTGCTCGGCACTTCGCCTGCCAGCTTTATCTTTTCAAGTGAACAGGGAGTAATCGTGGGATGGAACGGCGCTGCGGGTAAGACCGGCGCCATTCTTGCGGACCGCTCCGGCAATGGTTCCGTCTATAAGGGCCTCGCAACCGCCACCCGCTCGGCGGGCCCTCTTCTCTATGCCGCTGATTTCGGCAACGGCCGCATAGACGTCTTCGACTCCAGCATGAACCTGCGGTCGCTGTCGGGCGCCTTCACTGACCCCCAGATCCCTGCAGGCTTCGCGCCGTTCAACATTCAGAACCTGGGTGGTTCGCTCTATGTGACCTACGCGAGGCAGAATGCGCAGCATCACGACGATGTAGCCGGCCCCGGAAACGGTTACATAGACGTGTACGATCTTAATGGACTTCTTCTCCAACGGCTGGTCTCGGCCGGTCCGCTGAATTCACCGTGGGGTATTGCCCTTGCGCCGGATGGCTTCGGCGACTTCGGAGGAGCACTTCTGGTGGGAAACTTTGGAGATGGTGCGGTTAACGCATTCGATCCGGTGAGTGGAAGATTGCTCGGGCCATTGCAGGACGGCACTGGCGCCACCATTCATATCTCAGGCTTGTGGGGTCTGACCTTCGGAAATGGAAGCCGCGCGAATCCTGCGGTCGCGCCATCCGGTGGTGATGCGAATACCCTCTACTTCACAGCGGGAATCGCCGGACCCGATACCGTTGAATCGCACGGGTTGCTCGGAACCCTTCAGCCGGCGCCGGCGATCATGACGAACGGCGTAGTGAACGCAGCGAGCTTTGCGACTGCTATCACCCCAGGTGCGTTTGCGGCCATCTTCGGAAGCGGACTCGCGGCAACAACACGCACGTGGGCGGCAGCTGATTTCGTCAATGGCAAGCTGCCCGTTCAGCTGGACGGCGTCTCAGTCACCATTGATGGCCAGCCAGCCTATGTATATTACGTAAGCCCGAAGCAAATCGATGTGATCGTTCCCGCAGACTCGGCCTCGGGCCCCGTCCCGGTGGTTGTGACGAACAACAACGTTGAGAGCGGCTCCGCCACTGCGCAGTTGCAGGCTGTTGCGCCGGCATTCTTCGCTGCGGGGAAGTATGTCATCGCGACACACGCAAACGGATCGCTGATCGGCCCGGTAAACGTGCTGCCTGGCGCGACTCCGGCTAAGGAGAGCGAAACCGTTGTGGTTTATGGCACCGGATTCGGCTCGACAAATCCACCGGTCGACGGCGTACTGGTTACTACGCCGGCGAATCTCGTCAGCGCTCCCGCCATAACCATTGCCGGCGCGGACGCCACCGTGACGTTCGCGGGCAGGAGCGGGGCGGGTCTCGATCAAATCAATGTAACGGTTCCGGCTCTTCCCGCGGGCTCCACGGGGGCCGCCGATGTTCCGATTTCCGCTAAGACCGGAACATTCAGCAGTCAAACGGGGGTACTTCTCACCGTCCAGGCCGGGAATTAGGCCGCATCAGGCCGGCGCCTCTCCCGCCGGCCTGTTCTCAATTGTCGTGAGTCACGAACTGATAGCCCACGCCGTGAACGGTGACAAAGTGGCGAGGCTTGCCCGGCTCCGCTTCGAGCTTTTGCCGTAACCGCTTCACAAATGTCTCAAGGGTACGCGTTTCGCCTGGCTCTTTGCAGCCCCATACGGAATTCAGAATTTGTCTGCGTGTGAGGGCCCGATTCCGGTTGCGCAGTAAATACAGCAGCAGCCTGAATTCCATGGATGTCAATCTGACCCGGTCGCCCACGCGAAGCACGATCTGGTTTTCAGGGTCTGCCTGGATCTCCCCAAAAGACAATGACTCTGCAGGAATCGTGGAAATACGTCGCAGGATGGAACGGATTCCGGCGACCAATTCCAGCGTCCCGTATGGCTGGACTATCATGTCGTCAGCGCCCAACTCGAGCAGGAGCGCCGTTTCCAGTTCGCCAGCGCGCCTGCTCGTTAAGATCATCGGAATGCGCGGTTCGCATCGACTTAC